>NZ_CP017770.1:3393262-3701740 GCF_001857945.1 Paenibacillus crassostreae | reverse complement strand
TTGTCTTTAAAATTTCTAACCTTCTGTTCATCCGGATCGTATACCCACTTGAGCTCTGCACCAGCTTCAACCAGTCCATTACACATCCCATAGATATGACCGTGATCAAGTGCTATTGCAGCAAAAATGAAATCGCCCGGCATCACTACTGGTTTAGCTTCATGAGTCGGCGCATAGGTCATGCCATTTTTTCGATTCATCAGAATCCTCCTAATTTATTTCTATAATCTCTTGAGCAGATAGTTGAGACTTATCTCCAAGCTTTCAAAAGGATCACGACGACACACATCTTGTTCGACTACATACCATTCAACATCCGTGTCCCTACAGGTATTAATGATCTTGCCATAATTCATGTTTCCTTCTCCAATTTCAGCGAAAACCTGTTTCCTATCCACAACTACCATATCCTTTAGATGCACAACCTGCATTCTGCCTTCAACCTTGCGAATCCAATCCACTGGACTGGCACCACCTGCTTGAACCCAATATAAGTCCAGTTCAAAGCCAACGGCTGGATCGGTCTCTGCGAGTAGCACTTCCATCCCTGAAACTCCGTCATAGCGTTCAAATTCAAAATCGTGATTATGATAAACAAATTGCAGTCCATGTTGATTTTTTAACGTTAGCGCGATTCCAGATATCAGCTTTGCGAACTTACGGTAGCTTTCTTGCCCGGTGCGGAATTCCTCTGGTAATCCTCCAAGGCCAATGTACTTGCAGTTCCACAGTTTATGCTCCGCGGCCAATGCTTCCAGATCATTTACTAACCTATCCCAGGACACGTGAGTCGCACAAATTGTCAGCCCTGCTTCATCTGCATATTCTTTGACAAGCTTCGGATCAATCGGTCCGATTGCTGATATCTGAATGGCCTCATATCCCATAGTGGATACTTTTTGAAAAGTCGATCTCAAATCCTCCGCAGTTTGGGTAAATTCACGAAGTGTGTACATTTGAGCTGCAATCGTTGATCGCTTCATAGGATCATTCCTTTCAGGATGTTTTTAATAAGTTCCCTTAACATCAAATGTTTTGGATGCTGTCGTTTCTTTTAGAAAGGTTGAGTTCTCGACTTTTTCCATAAGCTTCTTATAGAACAAATCGGAATCCATCGGGAGCTCCACCCAATTGTCGGTCCAAGCGGACAAATACATCGCATTAGAAAGAGTTAGTCCATGAATGCCTTCCTCACCCGGAGCAAGCAATTCCTCATCATGTAGAATGGCATTCGTAAAGTTCCGCAAGATTCCCTGGTGCTGTTCCCCTTGCCCTTCTGCAACCGGAATCTCGCACTTCCAGCACTCCGGACTGCCAAATCCCCCCTTATACTCTGCATTGAATTGAGGCTCAGGTGTTCGCAAACGCCAAAAGGTTAGCTTGCCGTCTTCCACTACGATTTTCCCTTGATCGCCATTGATTTCAAAGCGATTGGTTCCCGGTGCTTCACCTGTTGTGGTGATAAAAAGCCCGGTAGCACCGTTCTCATATTCCACATAAGCGGTTACATCATCCTCTACCTCAATATTCCGATATTTACCGAAATGACAAAATGCTCTAATCCGCTTAGGCATCATCCCCGTTGTCCATTGCCATAAATCCAGTTGATGAGGATCTTGATTAAGCAGTACCCCACCGCCTTCACCTGCCCAAGTAGCACGCCAGCCACCGGAGTTGTAGTAACTCTGCGATCGGTACCAGTTGGTAATAATCCAATTCGTGCGACGAATCTCCCCAAGCTCACCTGATTGAATCAGATCTTTCAGTTTCTGATATAACGGATTCGTTCGTTGATTATACATAATTCCGAATTTGCGATCACTCTTCATAGCGGCATCATTCATCTGTTGAACAGACTTGGTATATGCACCAGCAGGCTTCTCCACCAGCACGTGATAACCATATTCAAAGGCTTTAATTGCAAGTGTAGGGTGATCATAATGCGGGGTACAGATTAGTACCGCATCTATTGAGCGTGACTCAAATAATTCTATTGCCGTATCATAATACTTTACACTTTCCGGCAAATGTTGTTCAGCCCATTTCATTCGTTCTGCATTTGTATCACATACTGCTGTAAGCTCAGCACCCTTAATATGATTCAGTAGGCTTAAAGCATGTTCACTACCCATATTTCCTATTCCAATAATTCCATAACGAACTATACTCAACTCTAATCACTTCCCAATCCTAAGGTTATGTTAAGAGGATATACTAGAATTAAAGAATTGAACATGAAAGAAACTAAGATGTTTTTGTATATAAATAAGATGTTTTCGGTAAATGAAAGCGTTATAATAAATATACGAAGATCGGGAAGGAGTAGATCATGAACAATCCAGGCAACCTTACCGGTAGATTGTTACATAACCTTACTATAAAGGTAACCCATGCCCAACTTAAGAAAGGATATTCCGGATGGAATCGCATGCTGGAGACTCCGACATTTAATCGGTTGTATTTTATAGACAAGGGTGAGGGTAAAGTTATCATAAATGGTGTTGCTTATTTTCCGAAGCCAGGTCAGTTAATGATCATGCCTGCTGGAAGTATACAAACTACAGAAACGTCAATAAATGATCCATATACACGCTATTTCTGCCATTTTGATGCCGATATTGGGGAGTGGCCTTTATTCCATTCTGCTAACCAATTGTACATCTGCAATGTGCCCAACCCTGATTCAGTACGGGATATATTTACACAAATGATTGATCATTTTCAAAAGGATGATATCTTATCAATCATGCGCAATCAGGCCATCTTGCTCAATCTAATTGCTATTTGTCTTGAATCCAGCGAGAATAGCAATTCAGACTTCATGAATGATTTTATACATACCAGGGATCAAGGGAAGTTAACCAAAGTACTCCATTATATCGATCAATGGCTGAGTAAGCCCATGGAAATTGAAGAATTAGCTGAGCTTGCCCACTTGCATCCCAATTATTTCATTCCATATTTCAAGAAATTCATGGGGGTGACTCCTATGCATTATGTGCAGTTGAAACGTATGGAGCACGCTAAGAGACAGTTATCTTACTCGGATTTCGGCATTTCAGAGATTGCGGAGCAAGTAGGTATGGAATTAGCCCATTTCTCAAAAAGTTTTAAGAAGACTATGGGACTCTCCCCTTCTGCATATCGTAATAGCACGAAGTAACAATGCTTTCTTACTCAAATCGTAATTATATTTCAATACCCTCCAATACCCCATGAAAAAACCCACCCTTGATTACAACTTCCAGGGTGGGTTCTGATGATATAGATACTACTTCGTAGCCGGATTCAATACAAAATTAGCCTGCACAACACCAATCTTTACTTTCCTTGCATTCAAGACGGGTGCTTGAATATAATCTTTCAATAATTCAGTACTTGATTCATCAGTAACTCCAAGCTGTCTTAACACATCCATAGCTGCAACACCTGATGCTCGATCAGTTCCATCTTCAGTCTTGATAGCAATACCGATACCGCGATCGATAATCCCTATACATTGCACACCTTCAGCACCCATTTTGGATACAATATTCCCTTTATAAGCACTCATAACATCCGTGTCGAAGCGTTTGTGTCCACTTACCATCACAGGATGTGCCATCATAGCATCGCGTATAGTTTCTAGTGCTTCTTCTCTTGCGGCCGAAACGGTTCCCTCTGGATGAGCTAAACGAGCGAATCCTAGTGCTACATTGTAGAGTGGAATTTGATGTACCGGCAGACCACAACCATCTACACTAAGTCCAATTTGTTCTCTAGGTACATTGCATACTTCCGCGATGACATCGAGAATGCGTTGTTGAACGGGATGATTAATATCCGGATACGTATGAATATCTTCATGCAGATGTACTGCTGTTGCTAACATGCTTGAATGTTTACCGGAGCAATTACTATAGACTGGAGTCAGCTCTTTACCCGCTTTAAGTAGCTCTATATAGCTAGCTTTATCCTTAGGAACATGAGTGCCACATTGTAAATCACTTTCATCTAATTTAGCTCGACTCAGTATGTTTAATACCGTTTCTCTATGAATCGGTTCCCCACTATGTGAAGCGCAACTAAGTGCAATCTCAGATGCATTGTATTCAAATGCTCTCGCTGTTCCCGTCTCTATGATCGGCACCGCTTGAAATGGTTTCATTGCCGAACGGGCAAAGGTTAATCTCGTTGGATCTCCATATGAATACAATAATTTCCCTGTATAATCTACAACGGCTATATGAATATGATGGGTACTCTCAACATAATGACCTCTAATAACTTGAATTGCTTCGGACATATCTATCTGCTCCTTTTATACTTCTTATGCGTTTCTCTCTTATTCTGAACCATCCACTTATTTTATCATAAGCATATACATAGAAAAAGGAACACCGCTTGTCTCTTACTTAGCGGTGTTCCTCAAACTCCATTGTTATTATGCCAATATGCTTTCGATTCGTGCTAACTCTTCATCCGTGAAGGACAAATTATTAATAGTTCCCACGGCATCCTCAATTTGGCTAACCTTACTTGCTCCAATTAGCGCAGAAGTCACCTTGCCACCGCGAAGTGTCCATGCTAATGCCATCTGGGATAACTTCTGACCACGTTCTTTCGCCATTTCGTTTAACTTGGCCACTTTATTCAATACTTCATCTGTCAATTCACTCGGATTCATGAATACACTTGGTCCAGCAGCTCTTGAATCAGGTGCAATTCCATTTAAATAACGGTCAGTAAGAATCCCTTTATTTAACGGTGAGAAAGCTATAGACCCGATTCCTTCCTCTTCCAATACATCAAGTAAACCATGTTCTGGTCCACGAGCAAACATAGAATATTGTGGTTGATGAATCAAACAAGGTGTTCCAAGATCCTTCAGAATACGTGAAGCTTCTAATGTCATCTCTGGTGAATAATTCGATAGCCCCACATAGAGTGCCTTACCTTGACGAACAATTAAATCTAGCGCAGACATGGTCTCTTCAAGAGGGGTATCTTGATCTGGTCTATGATGGTAATAGATGTCGACGTAGTCGAGCCCTAATCTGGTTAAGCTCTGATCAAGGCTTGCAACAAGGCTTTTCTTCGATCCCCATTCACCATAAGGACCAGGCCACATGTAATAACCAGCTTTGGTCGAGATGATCATCTCATCACGATAAGTTCTGAAATCATCTCTTAAGATTCTACCGAAAGTCTCCTCTGCAGATCCAGCGGGTGGACCATAATTATTAGCCAGGTCGAAATGTGTTATTCCTAAGTCGAATGCTCTGCGCACCATGGCTCTTCCATTCTCATACTTATCTATTCCACCGAAATTATGCCATAATCCAAGCGAAATCGCTGGAAGTTTAAGTCCACTCTTCCCACTTCTTCGATATGTCATCATTTCATATCTCTTATCATCAGCACTATATACCAAATGAATCACTCCTTCTACATTATCAATTTATTATATGCATTAATTCGAGATTAACCCATTGCAAGAAGGATGATAATTATGGACTAATGTCTGATTTGTGATTGTTCCTTTGATATTGTTTTGGAGACATTCCAATAACCCGCTTGAACATTCTTGAGAATAGTAATGGATCTTGATATCCAACTGATCTAGCTACCTCACCGACTGTAAATTTACCTGTTTGAAGAAATTCACACGCCTTGTTCATTCGGAAATGAAGCAAGTATTGTCTTGGTGGCACATCAAGTGCCTTTTTGAAAATTACACTTAAATATTTACGGTCCAAGCCTAAATTCTCTGCATGATGTTCAAGAGATATATCCTCACTATAGTGATTATGTAGAAAATCTAGCATTTGATGAACATACTCTTCTTGTCTACTAGAAATCATAACTGGTAGTGAATTAATTCTATTCGACTCGACCCAAGCAGCAAGAAATTCAAAAAAGATTGCCTTTAATCGCAAATCTAGAGCTCCACTTGCAATCGTAGCTGCACTCGATAAATGATCGTACATAACAGGCATAATTTTTGAGTCCATCGCAAATACAGGATTATTCGGTGCAAGAAAAGTTCGGCCAAGAAGCTCAGGAACCTCAGTTCCTTGAAATCCAATCCATGAATAAGTCCAAGGATCTTCTTGATCCGCCTCATAGAAATACACCACATCCGGGCAGATTAAGAACCCTTGACCTGCAACAAGCTTAAACGTTTGGTCAGCGACACGGACTATTCCTTGCCCCTTGTGGATAAAATGTATTTTGTATACATCTCGCACTCCCGGCCCAACAGCATGTCCCGGAACACAATCTTCTTTTCCCCAGAACAAAAGATGAAGTAGTGGAGAAGATTCCCGTGGGCGAAATGGATTATATTGAAATATCGCCATAATTTATTATTTCCCCTCTTCTCATATTACTAATAGATATCCATTTATTACTATGCAATCTGAGGTATTGTCTTCAAGAAGTCTACCATGTTCGAATTACTGATTCAATTCTTCGATATTGCTAGAATTCATGTTTTTGTGGTTGAATCGAATCAAGCGCATAGCATTTAGGATAACAATCAACACACTTGCTTCATGAATAAACATTCCTGAAGCTAAATGCACATTGCCCATTAACACGCCAATTAAGAGAAAAGCCACCACAGCAACTGCGATATAAATATTTTGTTTCATATTTCTGGTTGTTACCTTAGATAATGAATAAGCATGAGAGAATTGCATTAGTTTATCTGCCATCAAGACAACATCAGCAGTTTCCATCGATATATCTGTTCCACCTTTACCCATCGCCAATCCAATATCAGCAGTCGCAATCGCTGGTGCATCATTGATTCCATCACCTGCCATCGCAACCGTATGGCCTAATCCCTTCAATCTTTTCACATGTTCCACTTTGTTTTCTGGTAATAATTCAGCGTGAAATTCATCCAATCCTAATTCAGTTGCTACAGCTTCAGCAGTATATTTATTATCTCCAGTCAACATCACTATTTTCTTAATACCATTTTTCCTCATTTGAGCTAATGCTATTTTAGCATCGTCTCGTATTTGATCGGCGATAGAAATGATGCCCTTAATCTCATCATCCACGGCAATAAAGATAGCCGAATTTCCAGCTTTTTCACGACTAATTGCATAATTGGTAACACTCTCTGGAAGTACAATCTTTTCTACAAGCATTAATTTACGGTTCCCTGCAACAATCTTTTGATTATTCACAACAGCTTTTATACCATGGCCTTTAATAGCTTCACCGTCTCTAATTTCCAGCATTGATAAATTGATTCCACTGTTTTCTGCTTCTTTGACTATGGTTTGGCCCAAATGGTGTTCTGAAATAGTTTCTGCTTTAGCAACAAGTTCTAATAGTACTTGTGAATCGATATTCTTAAAGATATGGATATCCGTTACTTCGGGTTTCCCTTTTGTCAATGTTCCGGTTTTATCAAAGACTAGTGTATCAACTTTAGAGAATTTATCCATAATTTCTCCGCCTTTGATTAATACTCCGTTCTTTGCTCCATTCCCGATTCCGGCAACGTTTGATACAGGAGCTCCAATAACCAAAGCACCAGGACAAGCGATAACCAAAAACGTAATAGCCAAATGTAATTCTCTTGTTACTACATACACGATAATGGATAAAATCACAACGGCAGGAGTATAGATATTGGCAAATTTGTCTAAAAATTTCTCAGCTTTCGACTTAGACTCTTGTGCTTCTTCCACGAGTTCAATTATTTTTGCAAAAGTGGTATCATCTCCTACTCTTTCCGCAATGATCTCGATATATCCATTATCCAGAATGGTTCCACTGAAGACTTTATCTCTCACGGATTTTGCAGCAGGTACTGATTCACCGGTGATGGCTGCTTCATTAATAGATGCTTTGCCTAAGACAATTTCACCATCGACTGGAATCTTTCCGCCGGGATGAATAATAATACGATCCCCTTCTTCTACTTCCTCAACAGGCATCGTTTCTGTATTACCATTTGCTCGTAGAATTATTGCCTCTTGAGGAGCCATATCAACTAAATCTCTTAAAGAAGAACGCGTTTTTTCCAAAGTTCTTACTTCCAAATAATCTCCGAATAAGAATAAGAATGTTACGATTGATGATTCAGTATACTCTCCAATGAACAATGCCCCAAGAACAGCTATACTTACTAGCAATTCGATACTGAAAGCCTTCATTCGTAAAGCTTGTATTGCTTTAATAAAAATAGGGATGCTAGCAATAATCGTTGCGATAATTAAGACAACATCTTTCAGAGTCCCTTTTTCTGCTAAGCCAAAGATAAAGCCGATAGCGATTAAAATTCCTGATAAAGCAGTAATGTGATTTTTATGTTTTCTGATGTATGCAATCATTTCTATCCACCTCAATTTGTTTTTCCTTATAAATAACTATATTCTTTTCATTGTGATAACAACTTGATAAAGATCAAGTTTTGATAGATTATTATTTTATAAAAAAAAAGACTTTAGCAACCTTATGCTAAAATCTTTTGATTTTGCTGATTTGATTAGTCTGAAGATACTTTAGTAGATAAGACAGGGTAACCTAAGTTTTTTATGGTTGCTTCTATCATGCTAGCTTCTATTTTAGAATCATCAAATTCTGCCTTTACTTTACTGGAATTAAACATGACCTTAGCCGTTTCAATACCTGCTATTTTATCTAAGGTTGTTTCTATTTTTTTGATGCAAGATGGACATGTTAATGGTTCCAATTGATATACGGCTTTACTCATTATTTTTTCCCCCTTATTGTTGGTATCTTTAGTATATATAGTAGTGCTTAATAAATAATTGATATTTATCAATTTCTGAAAATTATATTCTTGAACCTCCCACGAATAAATTCGCAGGATTCCTACGCTAATACTCCTATCGGAGTAAAGTAAGTAAGCTATCCCAGTCATAAATTAAGAGCGTGTAATTAGCAGCAAGATGGTTTTTCTAAAACCTTGATGAAGATCATTCTTTTAAAACAAGATACGTTATACTGGATAAAGCACATCATCAGAGTTTATTAACATCCAACTATTCATTAATTTAGGAGCGTGAAATTCATTGATTGAAGAGATACGTAATAACAATGTAGCGCGTTTCGCTGGCTTCGGTACACTGTACGACCAGAATCGTCCTAGTGCACCTCCAGAGATTGTTGATATTCTCACAACCTATTTACGCAGCGTTCCTCATACTGTTGTAGATGTTGGATGTGGAACAGGTCTGTCCTCATTTATTTGGCTTAATCACGCCAACCGGATTATTGGATTCGAACCTAGTGATGATATGCGTCAGGTGGCATTGTCTAAATGGGAGGTCATTGGTAAACCATCTATTCTACAATTCGAGAATCGATTATCTCATGATCTGGGATTACCAGCACATAGTGTAGACATCTTAACCTGTTCCCAATCCTTTCACTGGATGGAGCCGCATAGTACATTATGTGAATTCGCCCGTGTCCTACGTCCCGGAGGTATCTTCGCTGCTTATGATTGTGATTGGCCACCTGCCTTCGACTGGACTATTGAAGAAAGATATCAACAGCTCATTTCCTCTGCGGATGCATTAGCATCACAACTTGCACCACGCGAACAACAACCACATAAATGGAACAAAGATAGACATTTACAGAACATCCAAGATTCCGGTTTATTTCGCTTCGCTAAAGAAATTGTCTTTCACCATTGGGAGTCTCTCAATGCGGAACGTTATGTGAATCTTGCACTAAGTCAGGGTGGGCTACAAACAGCTCTTAAATTAGGTGCAGTTGAGCTCCATAGCGAAATAGCACAGTTTCGAGACGATGTATCACTGACCTTTGCCGGGGAATCTCGTAACATTTTATTCAGTTATCGCATGAGAATTGGGATTGTGTAACCTTCTAATTTATCGCGAAAAAAAAGCAGATCAAGGTTAACTACCTCGATCTGCCTTTCTTTGTATACTATTCTTTGGTCACACTTATTTCTCGTAAAATGCTTCAAGCTCACGAACAATGTCTTCTTTATTATGATCAATAACTAATTGATGCTGTGATTTGGAGAATAAATTCTTGATCTCAGCAGGGAATTCCTGCTTAATGTCACATTGCTCAATCGCTTCATTGAACTTAGCAGGATGTGCCGTTGCGAACGAAATACAAATCTCTTCTTCACCGTTATATGCTTCATACGCAGCAATACCACAAGCCGTATGTGGATCCAATAAATAGTCTGAATTATCCTTATACTTACTAATTAATTCTAAGCATTGTTCGTTACTCGCACCATATGCTACGAAATCAGCTTGTACGCGTACTAAATCCTCAGCGTTGAATACAATCTTGCCATCATCCTGGAACTTCTTCATGATAGCTGACACTTTCGCCGCATCCTGATCCAAGAAATAATAAAGATATCTCTCAAAGTTGCTCGCGACTTGAATGTCCATCGATGGACTATGTGTACTCTTGAAGTCACCAGGCTTATATTCACCTGTCTTTACAAACCGCTCCAAAATATTATTCTCATTCGTTGCAATAATAAGTTTGTGAATGGGTAAGCCCATCTTCTTCGCTAAGAAACCTGAGAATATGTTACCAAAGTTACCTGAGGGAACACTAATATTAACTTTCTTCGGTTGATCTCCTTGCTCGATTTGGAAATACGCGTAGAAATAATACACGGTCTGTGCCAAGATCCGTAGGAAATTGATTGAGTTTATCGCACGAAGATTATGTTTACTTTTAAACTCCAAATCCGCGAATTGATCTTTAATGATTTTCTGACAATCATCGAAATTTCCTTTGACGGAAAGATTCAATACATTCTGATCGTCAACCGTTGTCATTTGCAATTCTTGCACCTTACTCACCTTATTATGAGGATGCAGAATACAAATTTTGATTCCTTCTTTACCACGAACACCTTGGATTGCTGCAGCACCCGTATCTCCCGATGTCGCTCCAAGAATATGAATAATTTTATTCTGTTTCTTAGATACATATGAGTAGAATTCACCCATGAATTGTAGAGCTACATCTTTAAAAGCAAATGTTGGTCCGTGGAATAGCTCAAGAATATAAAGTGAATCATCTATTTTATTAACAGGTGTTATTTCAGAATCACGGAAGCTTGCATAACTCTTATCCACCATGTTCTTAAGATCTTCATCAGGAATTTCTTGATTCGTGTAGAGAGCAAAGATTTGCAGGAATAACTCTTTATAGCTTAGTTTGCTCCATTCTTTCAAAGTCTCTGGTGTGATATGAGGAATCTCTGCTGGAATCATTAATCCTCCATCGTCTGCCAACCCCATGAGCACGGTATCAATAAAACCTTGAGCTTCGACCTGACCTCTTGTACTTATATATTTCATACAAATCCTCCGTTAATAATATAGAATAGTTAAAGGCTATACCTCTACTTTAGTTATATCTATAATACCTTCACTTGCAGATCTAGCCAATCCTTTATTTTGATAAATAACAATCATCAGTAAATATAACATAAATTAATTACCGGAGGGACTCTATGTCATCTTCACAAAACAACCTTCGCCACAAATTGGACGATTAGACATACCTAATTTATGGATGCAATATTTATTTTTTACCAATTAATATCCATCGAGCATATTATTTGTTGTATTATAGTGAATGATAAAGATAATACATAAACAAAGAATTAGGAGTGTGTATTAATGTCAAATGTACAGGCGACACAAGTATCACCTATGGGTAGTAATTTATTCAAGAATCGATTCTACCAAACGATACTTGTCTCAAATTTATTTCTGCAAATCGGAATATGGGTTAGAAATTTTGCCATTCTCATGTTTGTCACTGATCAAACGAATAATGATCCCATGGCTATTTCACTTATTTCGGTAGTTGAATTCGCACCTATCTTTGTCTTTTCCTTTATAGGGGGAGCTTTTGCAGATCGGTGGCGCCCTAAAAGAACAATGATATGGTGTGATTTCCTCTCCTCTGTGTCGGTGCTTTTTGTCCTCTTAACATTGCTATATGGTTCGTGGGAAACCGTCTACTTTGCTACATTCATCTCAGCTATCTTGTCACAGTTCTCTCAGCCATCTGTCATGAAGCTATTTAAGCAGCATGTCCATCCAGATCAACTTCAGCAAGGAATGGCCTTGTTCCAATCCCTTGTAGCCATATTTATGATCATGGGACCCGCACTGGGCATATTCTCATACCATCAATTTGGTATTCATATTTCCATAGCGGTTATGGGGGTTGCTTTCCTATTATCCGCTGTCGTTCTCTTTCGTCTTCCTCCCGATGAAGAGAAGGCTAAGATCCACGAAGAGATTAAATTAAATTTAAGAAAAGAACTAGCCGATGGTTTTCGCTATGTATGGAAAAGCCCAGTATTAAAGGTACTCGCTTTAGCATTTGCCATAGCCGGATTTTCCGTAGGAATTATCCAGACTTTGGGTCTGTTCGTGGTCACAGAGCGACTAGGTCAACCAAAGGAATTTCTACAGTTTCTCCTTATGGTTAATGGTGCTGCTATGCTAATCGGTGGTGCTGTCATTATGACTCTTGCCAAAAAAGTTCCTCCACAAGTTCTGCTGGCATTTGGTATGAGTATTAGTGCCTTATGTATCGCTGGCATGGGATTGTCTACAAGTATCCCTTTGACTCTAGCACTACAGTTCCTGAATGGACTGACCATGCCATGTATTCAAATCGGTATCAATACCTTAATCCTACAGTGGACAGAGCAATCCTATGTTGGTCGTGTAAATGGTGTGCTTAGTCCCATGTTTATGGGAATGATGGTCATCATGATGTCCTTGGCTGGATATCTCAAGGCACATTTTTCACTCATTGAAATATACAGTGTATCAGGCATCGTCATGCTGGTAGGTGCCTTAATCTTAGTACCAATCTTTAAACTTAAAGCTAAGCCATCCTTAGACACAGAGAGCCACACAATATAATCACAATTAAAGCAATTGAAGAAGCCAATTCCTAAGAAGGAATTGGCTTCTTTCTATATTACAAATGTAATTCTAACTAATAAATCATGGTTTACCCTTATCCTTAGTTCCTCCAAGCACTCCGATGATTCTCTTGTACCATCTCAAGTGATGCAGCATGTGCGTTAGCTTTCACCTGTTCCACACTCTTACAGCCTGGAATAACACAACTGACAGCCGGATGCTTCAAGCACCATGCTAATGCCCAACTTGCCATATCAACACCTTCGGGAACTTCAGTCTGTGCAATCTCTTGAACAAGACGCAACTTCGCATCAATCTCGCCACGTTGATGCCCTTGTCTAACATTATCGTCAAATACGGCACCGGGCTTATACTTTCCACTCAAATATCCACTGGCAAGTGGGACTCTGGCAAGTACACCAAGGTCATGTTCTAGACACGAAGGAAACACTTGCTCCTCCGGCTTCTGATCCAACCGATTGTATACGACTTGAATCGCTTTAGCGTTCAACTCTGTCGCTTTTGCTGTTTGATATATGTTGTCATTACTTCCAATAGAAATACCTAGATTACGGATTTTTCCGGCTTGTACTTGTTTATCTAGCAATGTCCATAGATCATCATTATTGAATACTTCATCCGAACCAGAATGGAATTGATACAAATCCAAATAATCCGTCTGTAGCGCTTTCAATGACTCATCCAATTGTCGTCGAACTTGATCTACATTCCATGCGTTCTCCCATTGATCTTCCCAATGATGTCCAAATTTCGATGCGATGACCCATTCTTGACGTGAATGCCGCGATAAATAATCACCTATAAAAGTCTCTGACATATGATGAGGTCCATAACACTCCGCTGTATCAATCAAGTTAATACCTACGTCTTTACCACAATTCAGAATGTCATCCACTTCAGATTGCGTGAAGTCTTTACCCCAATCTCCACCAAACTGCCATGTTCCTATACCTACTACCGAAACTCTTAAATCAGTTTTTCCTAAACGTCTATATTTCATGTTGTCACCTCGTATATTATTGGTATAACCTTCATACTACTCCTACATATGATTAGGAGCAATATACATTAGTAAACTCCAATAGTCATTGACATGTTAATCCATTGCACAGGTGAACCCCTCATCACGCAAGTACGCCTCTGCCTCTTGTTGCGTTCCAAACACCATTTCAATATTCATTCCAGTGAAGATGTACCACAGATCATCGTCCCGTTTGAGAGAGAGAATCTCCTCGTCATCATTCTTCCACTCTTCAGCCTCATGGAAGTAATAATCGCCGTTGCTAGGATTCACGCTATCACTATTTACAGTAGATGGGTTCCTCTCATCGTTGGTTGATAGTGTACGAATGGAGTCCTCCACGATTAACTTTAATTGCTCAGCTGTAAATTCACGAATATTCACGAACCCTTTCTCATCCATATCATAATCCAGTGTAAGACCTGTATAGATGAACCCATTACCGTTAGGATGAAAATGAAGAGCAATTGTTTTTTTCTCACTTTGGCTCTCTTCGTAAAGAAAATTCACACGTCCTAGCGATACATTCTTTCGTTGTAATTCAGGAAAAGATTCTAATATCTGCAGTTTCTGTTCAAATGATAACATGTGTCCTCCGCGTCCTTTTATAGGTTATGTATTTCAAATGTAAATGGAATTTTCTCGTGATGTGATTATATCATACCCTACACAAGCAGATTATTTCATCCTAACAATGATCTTAACGATCGTTAATTACTTTATTCGCTGTTGCCTCATCTGTAACAAGCATTTGGATATATCCACCTTTTAGAGTAGCCTTTATACAATCAATTTTATGCAATCCAAAAGCAAGACCAACAACATTATTGGTTTGTTTTAGACTTTCTAGTCCAATACCGATAACTTTATTATTAATAGAATGACTAACCATATGTCCTTCCCTATTAATAAAGCGAGAATTGATATCTGCTACTACATCCAATTCTTTCAACTCATCCAATACCTCTTCGGTCAAATATCCAAATCGCTCCATCGTGGACATCGAATACGGATTCCCAATCCCCACAATTGCTAGATCAACCTTTTCTCCTTCTGCTAGAACGGATGCTATATTAGGAAGACGTACAATTTGCTCTTTTAGCTGTTCCGTTTCTACAATGGATGGTGCATATAGAGATTCACATTTCCCACCAAGTTTCTTGGCCATTTCATATGCAATTTGATTGGAATGTATTTCGGTACGTTCATTACCTGTTCCCCCCACAAGCGGAACTACCTTTACATTTCCTTTTTTCTCTAGCGGGAACTCTCTAACCATATGATATAGTGTATTACCCCATGACACTCCGATTCGATCGCCGTCCTTAATTAACTTCTGAACAAATTGTGCTGCTGCTTTACCTACAGCACTTGTCACCAATTCATTATTTAAATCCCTCGTAGGTACAACTAATACCTGTTTCAGGTTAAACATCTGTTCAATACCTTTCTCAAGTTCATATGTTTGGTGGGAGTCATCGTGAACGAGAATCTCAACAATACCTACCTCGCGTGCTTTCTGAATCATTTTAGAAATAAAAGGACGCGACACATTAAATTTCTCTGCAATCTTTTCCTGTGTCCATGATTCATAGTAATAAAGTTTACATATCTTGATGATCATTTTTTTATCATCAGTATTTAGCATATCGGTCCGCCTTCTTGTTCATTTTTTGAAAAAACTCAACTCATTTACTCTAACATGAACCTTACTATAATTTTTCTCAAACACAATCGTCAAGTTGTCAGAAGCTTCGAAACAATAATTTACATAAATCTAACACTAACTTAATCGTAGAAAAACAAAACCCGTTTACAATTGTTTTGTACCGGAACAATTGTAAACGAAAGAAACAACGCATGTTAGAGGTGAAACCATGGAAGTCAAAATTTTAGGTTACTGGGGAGGTTATCCTTCAGCAGGCGGAGCAACTGCAGGATATTTAGTAGACACGGGTGAGGGGCAAATACTTCTCGATTGTGGCAGTGGTGTCATGAGTAAGTTAGTCCTACATACCCATGTTGAAAAGCTTGATGCTGTGATTCTCTCTCATCTACATCATGATCATACAGCAGATATGGGCATTCTCCAGTACGCTGTAACAGGCGCAATTCGTACCGGAAGAATGAATAAAACTCTCCCCTTGTACGCACCAGCAGAGCCAGCCAATATGCTTGATATGTTATACGGAGATCATTCAACTATTACCGTTATAGAGCCTAATCTAACGGTCCTGATCGCTGGTGCACAAGTTGAGTTTGTCCCTGTATTACACACCATTCCATGTTATGCGATCAGGATAACATATAAAGGAAAGGTACTCGTCTATTCTGGAGATACATCCTATTGCGAATCACTAGTAGATTTAGCTAAAGATGCAGATATCTTTCTATGTGAAGCGACAATCTGTGAAGGAAGCATGCATACGACCGGCATAGGACATATGAATGCGAGTCAAGCTGGAAGTATTGCTAGCAAAGCTAATGTTAAAAAGTTGATCTTGGTCCATTTACCAGGGGATGGTGATTTAGAATTTATGCAGAGATCAGCAAGTATTGCATTCGGGGGTCCCGTTGAACTTCCCAATACGGCCCAAATGTATACTTTATAATCGAATGGAGAGGGAAGAACAATTAATGTACGAATTATTAGCGCTAGACATGGATGGTACATTGCTTAATTCAGACAAACGGATAACTCCCAATGTCCATCACGCCTTAACCGCATGGAGAAATAGCGGTAGACGACTAACCATTGCATCAGGTCGTTTTCCTGCCTCAGTATGGCTACATGCTAGGGCAACTGAAATGAATTTTCCACTAATTGCACTTAATGGCTCTGTTATTGTCAATGAAGATACAGGTGAACTAATATCAAGTACACCTCTATCAGCACAACATACCATTTCATTAACTGAGCTTATAGAAAGCCATGGTGCTTACATACAACTGTATGGCTATAACGTTCTCTATGTCAGTGAATTGAACCATGTCAACTCGAAATGGCCGTTAGCTAATGTTGTAGTTATTCCTGACAAGCCTCTGACAGTTGAGAATTATCAAGATCAGATCAACTACATTCAAGTAGAACCTGTTGATGACTTGAGAGAATTTCTGCAAAAACGTACAGAGCCTATTTATAAAGCAACGATCTTATGCGATCATACCGATCTTCTTGACATGCTGATTGCAGAACTTCAGTCATGGAATCTGTTTATGATAACAAGAACGGGGAGCCATCGCTTTGACGTGAATGCCTTCGGTGTTAGCAAACGATCAGCACTAGAGCATTTATGCCTTAAGCATCAGATCCCCAGCGTTAAAGTTGCTGCGATCGGCGATTATGATAATGATGTTGAAATGTTGAAATGGGCTGGACTGGGAATAGCCATGGGTAACGCTGAAGAACATGTGAAGCAAATTTCAAACCGTATTACGAGTAGTAATCAAGATGATGGTGTAGCAGAAGCAGTACTTAAGTTAATAAATCCAAATTAATTTATTAGAGGAGCAATCGAATATGTTGAGGAAAAATTCAGTTCTTGCTGTATTGGTATCTATGTTGATCTTTACTGGTTGTAGCTCAGGGAATCAAGCATCTAAGCAGACGGATAAAGTCGAAGAGGCTGTGAATTCATCATCGACTTCTATATCTGGCCAACTTTCCTTCTATACTTCTCAACCTGAAGAAGATGCTACTAAATTAGTACAAGCCTTTAATAAGAAATATCCAGATGTATCTGTTGAGACTTTCAGATCCGGTACTGAAGAGGTAACAGCAAAACTTCAAGCAGAGAAACAAGCGGGGCAAGTTCAAGCAGATGTACTTCTACTCGCTGATGCCGTTACATTCGAAAGTCTGAAGAGCCAAAATCTTCTGGCTGCCTACAAATCTCCAGAGAGAGAGCAAATAGCTGATGAACTAATGGATTCCGATGGAATGTATACAGGAACAAAGGTCATTGCCACTATTATCGCAGCGAATACAGATAAAGTATCTACATTACCAACTTCTTGGCAAATCTTGACCACAGAAGAAGCTAAAGATGCTGCAATCATGCCAAGCCCGCTTTATTCTGGTGCAGCAGCCTATAACATCGGTGTATTCTCACGCACTGATGGTTTCGGTTGGGAGTTCATAGAGAAATTAAAAGTAAACAACATGTCAGTCATCAAAGGAAATGGTGCAGTACTCAAATCTGTAGCTAGTGGTGAGAAGAACTATGGCATCGTGGTCGATTATATGGTTGCACGTGAGAAAGCGAAAGGATCACCTATTGATCTAAGCTATCCTGAAGAAGGCGTTCCAATTATCACGGAACCTATCGGTATTATTGAGAACACGGATAACATCGATGCTGCAAAAGCATTTGTTGATTTCGTCCTATCAGAAGATGGACAGAAGCTTGCCGCTGAAATTGGATACACTCCGGTCCGTGAAGGAGTTGCACCACCTGAAGGATTGAAAGGTATATCTGACCTCACCCTATTGTCTGGAGATATTGCCATATTAACGAACGAACGCGAAGCCGACAAAAAACAATTTACTGAGTTATTTGGAAACTAATGAGCGGAGCGATTACTTATGGATGTCATAACTACAGATGATAAACAACAAACATTGGATAAGGGTAGACTAAAATCTAGCCTCCTTCCTTTTTCTTTTTTAACCAGAAAAACAGCTAAGCTTCTTGGTATTATCCTTATACTTTTTTTCTTCGTTCTCCCTATTGGTAAACTGCTCTATTTGAGCATTAAAGTGGAGACAGGTTTTAGTTTTAGTCACTATATAGAATTATTACAGCAGGTTCGCTTTTGGAAGACCTTAGAGAATACATTTATCATCGTTATCGCATCAACGGTATTGTCTTTAATCATGGGCATTATAGCAGCTTGGATTATGGCATATACGAATATCAAGCATAAAAAACTGCTACATCTACTTATCCTATTATCTTTTGTACTTCCATCTTATGTACTTACCTTATCTTGGTCTTCCTTTATGGGTACTCAAGGACTCATAGCTTCATTTCTACAACTCTTCCATTCGGAGGCTAAGCCATGGAGTATGTATAGTATGGGCGGAATCATTTTCGTCATGGGTATTCACCATTTTCCACTTGTCTATTTATTTACGGTCAATGTACTAAAAAGAATCCCTCGAGACTTAGAATGGGCAGCGAAAGCTAGTGGTGCTGGTCGGATCAAAAACTTTACACAAATTATTCTTCCACTTGCACTACCAGGAATTACAGCAGGAGGATTGCTCGTGTTCCTGGCATCACTTGATAACTTTGGTATTCCCGCTTTCTTGGGCACCCCTGTAAATATTAGTGTGCTCAGTACGCTCATTTATGAGGAAATTATTGGTTTTGGTCCCTCTGCTTTTGCACGTGGTGCCTCCCTCTCTGTCCTATTAGGCCTGATCGCCGTCGCAGGGACAATGCTTCAATGGCTCTCTGTCCGAAAAAGTAAGACAGATGATACGGCACGGCTGGATAGTCAGCCGCGTTATGATTTAGGGAAACATCGGTTATGGATAAATCCGCTCCTGTGGTCCAGCCTTATATTCATTACGATCGTTCCTTTATTCTCAATGATTTCACTCTCATTAAAAAAAGCCTATGGCCGACCTTTAAGCATGAATAATGTGACCTTGGAGAACTATAAATATATCCTTTTCAACAATCCAAAGATTTGGCAATCCATTCAAAATAGCCTCATGCTTGCATTGAGTACACTTATCATCTGTTTGATTGTTGGTTCATTGTTCGCGTATATTCGTGTACGCAAACCATCAAAACTGATTCAATTTGCGGAGCTAGCTATTTCAATACCTTACACACTTCCGGGTATCGTATTTGCATTGTCCATGATTCTAGTCTGGATGGAACCTATACCAGGATGGAATCCCGGTATCTATGGAACGACTAGCATGTTATTCATAGCTTACGTCTGCCGCTTCCTAATCTTACAGATTAGGGCTGGTGTTACAGCATTTATGCAGGTCGATACTTCCATGGATGAAGCGGCTAGAATCTCTGGGGCCAGTCCATGGCGAAAATGGGTTTCTATTCTATTACCCTTACTACTACCAGGACTCCTAAGTGGAGCGATTCTTGTTTTTCTAACAGCTCTGACTGAGTTAACAGTTTCCGCTCTGTTATACTCTTCACGCTCACAGACCATTGGTGTTACCATATTCAGCTTTGAACAAGCTGGAGATACTCTTTATTCGACTGCATTATCTAGTTTAATTGTGTTTCTTATCGTTGTTGGGACAGGTCTATTGCAACTTATACAAAAATTATTATCACGCAAAGGAGTAAATCATGAGTATTGAATTAAAAGATATCAGTAAGACATTCGGAAATTATTCGGCGTTGAAATCGATTAATCTAAGTATCGCAGATGGAGAATTCATAGCTATCTTAGGGCCGTCTGGATGTGGAAAAACCACTTTACTTCGCATGCTCGCAGGATTCGAGCACCCTTCCTCTGGAGAGATTGTTATGAATGGTTCTATTGTTGCAACATCTAAATCCAGCATTCCTCCTGAAAAGAGACGCATTGGAATGGTATTCCAAAGCTTCGCACTCTGGCCGCATATGAATGTTTCCGAGCATGTGAGCTTTCCAATCCGCAATCACAAAGAGACTCCTCAATCGATCCGTGAGAACGAAGAGTCAAGGATCTTAGAAGTTCTTGAACTAGTAGGCTTAGCCCACCTTTCTCAACGGATGCCTCATGAATTATCTGGGGGACAGAAACAACGTGTTGCGATCGCTCGTGCAATTGCATCGGAACCTTCCCTCCTACTAATGGATGAACCTCTAAGCAGTCTCGATGCAATGCTACGCATGGATATGCGGCGTGAAATCCAATCCGTTCATCGGCAGACGGGCTCTGCAATCGTATATGTCACGCATGATCAAGGTGAGGCCTTAGCTATGGCTGATCGAATTGTAGTGATGAATGACGGTCAGATCGAACAAGTAGGAACTCCCCAAGAAATCTACTTGAATCCACAAACAGAATTTGTTGCAAAATTTGTGTCCAAAGCTAATCTTATTCAAGGGCGCTGGGACCATGAGCATTTCATCCCCGATGGTGCAGAATCGGTTCTACAATGGCCGGGAAATGAAGTAGCAGGTTATTTCAAATCCAATGGGCTTTACCCAGTTAGACCTGATCAATTCCAACTCTCACCTGCACAAGTTAATGGTCTCTCCGGTGAAATCGTGAATGTGCAGTTTCAAGGTAAGGAATTCTATTATGATGTTCTATCTACCGGACAGCAGTGGGAAGTTATCTCTCCTTTACCTTTTAAGTTAAATGATAAAGTTTCTATTAATATGCCAGTTCCGAACTATCATTATGCTTAAGAATTTGAGGGTCCATTCATGATAAATACACGGCGTATGATCTTCTTCGATGTTGATGGAACTCTATTAGATCAACACCAGAGACTTCCCTCATCCACCAAAAATGCAATTAAAGCTTTACAACGAGATGGACACGAGATTGCGATAGCTTCAGGGCGCTCCCCTTTTATGATTGATGATCTGGCGGAAGAGCTTCAAATTGATTCATACGTTGGATTTAATGGTCAATACGTCATATTAAAGGGAGAATTAATATATCATAATCCAATTGAGAGCGAATTACTCAGTTCTTTTTCACAATTTGCAATAGGCAACCATCATCCTTTAGTTTATCTGAATCAAGAATCAATGCGCAGTAACATTCTTTATCATTCACGTATCGAGACATGTATCGCTGTATTACAACATGAACATCCTAAATATGATCCGCAGTTCCATATCAATCGTAAGATCTATCAAGCCATGCTATTTTGTACAGAAGACGAAGAGTTAAACTACCGCAATCATTTTAAAGGTCTTGAATTTGTTCGTTGGCATCCATACGCTATGGATGTTCTTCCTGCAGGAGGTTCAAAAGCAATTGGTATTGCACAATTAATTGCCAAATTGGGCTTTTCACCTGATGAAGTATACGCTTTTGGAGATAATCTAAACGATATAGAAATGTTTCGATATGTTGGTAATAGTGTTGCCATGGGTAATTCACCAGTATCATTAAAGCGGCTAGCCCAATTTGTGACAACCGATGTGGATCAAGATGGAATTGCTAATGGTCTAAGGATGATGGGACTGATTCTCTAGATTAAACATATCATTATTAAACAGAAATAAGGCATACCTTCGCATGTGAAGAGATGCCTTCTATTTAGTTCTCGCTGTTATCGGAACTAGAATTTTCACCGTTAGAACATTCGTCTCCCAACATTGAAAATTTGTTTGAAGATTGATCCTTTTTCTCTAATAGATTGTTGAGAGTTACGATTTAATCTCGAAACCTTTCTTTGGCTAGTCATCATTTGTTGTGCGATTCTAAATCGTTCTGCTTCATTTTGCAAATCACGAAGATGTAATTTAAAGATGTCTTCATTATTCAGGGATAACAATTTTCCACAACTCATTTCAATAGGGGATAGCGAACCCATCTGGTTAAGATATTCGGTTGCTTCTGCTTCAACATCCCCACTATATTCCATTTTCACCTTAATTGTTAGGGATAGAATAACTTTAATTTTTTTCCCCACAGTTATACCAAATAGAACAAGTAGACCCGTGGTTATCTCCAAGGTCTACTTGTTCATTGAATCACTATAAAATTACCCACTAATCATCATGTGAAAATATGCTTCTTATTGAATAGGTATTTGCGGTTGTCCTGTAGTTGGAGCATAAGCATGCAACATCTGTTGTCCATCACTATTATCCAATTGTGCAACCTGATAATAACCATGCTTGTTCTGATACAAGAACACTTCATAAGCCATTTCGATGTAATTCTCAACTTGTGAAGCCACTACTCGACGTAGTACAGGATTGGTCACTTCATTCGCTGTCATTGTCATATGAGTAGCAGCAGATTTAAGGGCACCTACTAAAAGTCCGCTAATCTGTGCTTCCTTCATTTGGTTACTAGATTGAATCGGTTTATCAGGCTGACTTGATGTAAGACCATATTTGATTTGGTTCGCTGATTCTTTCATCATATATTTAGAGGTGTCCTGACTAGGTTTACTGCCAGTTGTAAAGCATTCTACCGTTAGGTTGTACTGAGAACTGATGAAGTTGTATTGACGATCCATGATAGATAGGAACTCTTGATCTTGAACCATAGGTTTAAACATCACCATTTGGTCTAGAATGCCGATTGTACATGATAATAATTCGTGCATATCTAGAAGTTCATGGCCTCCCCGATTCATATTCTGATTTTGGTTTTGATTCATTTGCTGATTTTGCATACCTATCGGTTGATTCCCCATTTGATTCTGTTGACCTAGATTCTGATTTTGCATTAAAAAACCTCCTCAATTGATTTAGATACTGCGCAACCTAACTTATGTTGAGTGTTTCGAGGCATTTTTATTCATGGAAATAATCCGATCTTCATTTTCATATCCATTCCATATGGAAGAGTTAATCCTAGCTTCTCCAATTCATTCTGAATCCGATTAATATGATAATTATAAATAATAAATTGAGAATCATCCGAATTATGTATGAGCTCTTCATCTAATCTTCTAATCATTTTTAAATGCTCATAGATCAGCTTATAGGATTGGTACTCCTCCGTGATCTTTTCTTCTGAATCATCACCATCATTTCCCAAGTGAAATTCCTCTTTCGATATATCTAGATATTTCTCTAATTTCTTCAAATAAGCCTTTAATTTCTTCAGATCCAAGTCCTCATTAGAGACTAATCTCTCCATGATACTGACAGTCTCCTTGGATAATAATTTCCGTGCATGATGGATATTTACTTCATGTTTAGGTGGAAACACAAAGTAATTAACCACAATGGCAACACCTACTCCAATCAATGTGTCGATGATACGATTTAGACTATAATATAATGGAGTGTCTCCATCTAAATTTAACATAATAGCAAGAAATACAATGCTAGCAATCGAAATGGATTTATTCCATTTCAGTAGATTACATCCGTAAATCACGAGTATAATACCAAGCGCACACAACAACACATTCTCAGGGTCAAGTGTGGCGAAGAACAAACCGATTCCTGCACCTAGTAATGTACCCATAATTCTATTCTTACCTGCTGTGAACGAATTGGTAACTGAATTTTCCATGGAGATCACCGTAGCTATCGTTACATAAAATGGATATTCTAATTTTAATAAATTTGCAATAATTAAACACACCAGTATGGCTATAGCTGTTTTTATATTTCGCATTCCTATCCCTTGCAGCACATAATCACCTCACATTTTCATTCTAGAAGAGATGCCATTATACTTCTTAGCCAATTGATTCACAAGTACATATGTATCTCTCGATCATCTCTTATCTTCCCAGTAGTTGACTGGGCTCATATCTTCCGTGATTATTTCGAGCACATACCCCAGACAAGTATAAACACTTACCGTCCTTATAAGGACGGTAAGTGTTTAAGCGAGAAATATAAGATATAAAGTATAGCGTAAAACTTATACTTTCTTATATTTTAAAAAAGCCCCTTGAGGAAAATTAATTCCTCAAGGGGCTTTTCACCTTAAACATTAGTAATTTTAAGAAAGGTCTTTTTTATTCACCTTTTCAGCTTCGTTATCGACCTTTTTACGATTATTCAATTTGGCGTTTTCCGCTTCTTTCGCTGCAGCACGGATAGCTCCGTAGTTCTTCTTCACTATTTTTGTTTTATCAGTCTTGTTCCAGCGAGTCCAGCCCTTACTTCCTGTTCCTCTACCAGTACCACCCTTAGCTTTAGCCATATCATCACTCCAATGTCTCTGTTACTCTGAAGTATTATACCATCTTCTACCTGAAATTATCTTTTTAATCTCACGGCAATTTCATTTAAATGCACATTTTGATATATAAATCGAGAAAGACCCGTTTCCTACACTGATGTGTAGACGGGTCCAATTTTACCTTCTCGCATGAAGATTAGTTTCAACCATATACAACTTTAAATGCTTCTTCCACTTGAGGGCGGATGTCTTCCCATTCTGCATCCGGTAGCTTACTAACGGTTACAAAATCTTTAATACCAAATATATTGTCTATGCCTTCAATTGCCAGTAATGCGCTAGCCAAGGGATGATCTGTTACATCACCCTTTTTCAAAGATGTACTTCTAGGACCTTCAAAGATCGTCTCGTTTGTGTTGATCTTAATTGAATTCGGATTGGGTGTATCTTGAATATGAATTTGAATTGCCATGTTATCACTCCTTTATATGACATTGTATCATGTTGTGACTAACCTTACTAACCCTCTCTAAATAATTCAAGAACCTTCCCATCTCAAAAGGAAAATAGGAAAGTTCTTGATCATATTTTACCGAATGATATTAAGTAGATTTACAATGACTTGTGCACTTTCTGCTCGGCTTGAATCTATTGTAGGCATAAACATGTTCTTGCTTTGTCCCTGCATTAATCCTAATGAAGTAGCTGCTTTAACTTCTCCAATAGCCCATGAACTAATCTGTTGTTCATCGATAAACTCAGAGGTTGAATCCTCCTGAAGATTAATAGTCCCTTTACTCAATGAATAGGCTCGAAGTATCATTACAGCCATCTCTTCTCGTGTGATACGTTCTTGAGGTGCGAAGGTAAGATCATTCTTCCCCTTTACCAGACCATGTTGGTACGCAATGGCTACCTCAGTAGCATACCAAGCGTTACTATCGATATCCTTAAAGGTCGTTGCATCACCTTCAGACTCTAAATTCAAAGCGCGCACAAGCATAGTCGCGAACTGGGCACGAGTTAATCTCTGCTCAGGATCAAACTCACTATCGGTTATCCCTTCTATGACATGCTTTGCCGCTAATTCTTTAACTGCATTTTGAGCCCAATGCCCTTCCAAATCAATAAATGATTTGTTGAATTCTAATACGGCATACTTGCTGAAATGATAGATATCCGCTTGGAACTTGCCGTTTTCTAAATTGCCACCAACGTATTCCAATTCTCCATTCTCCGTAATAAAATATGCACCCAACAGTTTCTCATCAACAGAATGATTAACATTAAATCCTATCTTTATTGGTGTTAGGAATTTGTCTATCTTAACTTCTTTTCCATCCTTTGTTTTAACTGACAACTTGAATTCATACACTTTACTTGCCAATTTTAGCTTCGTATTGGTTGAGTTACCCGATTTCTGTAAAAGGGCTTCCGCAGAAGCTTGTAGCATCTCATCCATCGTAAAGGATATGAGAGCACCCTCAGATTTCTCGGAAGGGATCGATTGCTGTAATGCTTTTAGTAACAATGAAGGAAGCACAATTACAATATCTCCTTTTTTGATTTCAATCGACTTGAATCCCATCATATCTGCTGCTTTTATCGGAAGTAGAACACCATTTTCCTTTACTCCAAGGTCAATGATTACTTTCTCTTTACCATTCTTCAGCGATTCTTCATTAACGATTCTCTGAGTGATTGTATTACTAGTTACATCTCCATTATTTATCGAAGTACCTACCGATGTGTTAGGATCTACCGGTGGATTTACGGGAGGATCAACCAATGAAATAGCCGCAAGAATAACAGTTCCTCCCTCATTTATACCAGGAAGATTAAAACTCACCATATTATCATTCGTTACAGTATATACCGTACCACTGTACTCGTCCTTCACTTGACTCTTAGCCTTGAACGGAACGCTAATGGTAACACTCTTCTTATCTACCTTCGTATTAATGACTGTAACGATATTTTCATTAACCACATTTTTGTTGAATGCCATATATCCCTCTTCATCCGAAGCTACAAGAGACGACCGTGTTCCTTTGGAGTATAGTTTGGAATACTTCGCACGGATATTCAACAATTTCTTATAATGGTCATGCAGAGCTTTTTCCGTTTCCAACTGATCCCATGGCATATCGGCACGATTCTCGCTAAATTCTCCTTTACTCATATCTCTTGCATTCTTTCCTGAGCGTCCCAATTCTTCTCCATAATAAATAACGGGCTGTCCTTTGGATGTAATCTGTAGCGTTGCTGCGATTTGCAGCTTGCCTTTATCCCCACCCACAAAATCGGATAGAAATCCATCTTCATCATGACTACTTAGAAATTGCCCCATCGTTTTTGTGTTATCCAGTTGTGCATCACGAGCAGCTAGATATGCTTCAACTGATTCGATATTTCCATTCACGAATTCTCTAGCTCGATCATTGAAACTGAAATCAAGAAGACTGTCCATTTGACCGCTTTGGAGCGAACCTCCATCACTATCAACAGTCGCACCGAAGTATTCACCAATTAATTTGAAATCCGGGTCAATCGTAGTCAACGCATTTCTGAACGCTTTCCATGTCGTGTCTTCAACATGTTTCACTGTATCTACACGGAAATAATCAATCGTATCCCCACGTTTCGTTCTAGTACGATCCAACCAACCTACTTGCCAATCAATCACTTGTTGGCGAACAGCTGCATCCTCTGTCATTAAATCTGGAAGTTGGGCTAATTCCCCTTTAATCGGATCTTCATCTGCAGAGATTCCATCTGTTCTCAACATATTACTGAATCGGTCTTTGTCTTCCTGAGTAATTCCAGGTCTGGTGTCATCGGCTTTTAACCCGTATCCAGTATGATTTAGAACAACGTCAACCATGATCTTAATGCCCTTATCATGAGCTGTATCGATTAATTCTTTGAAGGTCTCTAGATCTCCCAGATGTTCATCAATTTTTGTGAAATCTTTAGCCCAATAACCATGATAACCATATTGTTTACTGTTAAAATCTACACCCTTATTGAAATCTATATTGTCAACGATTGGCGTAATCCACAGTGTGTTGATCCCCAATTGCTCCAAGTAATCAAGCTTGTCGATCAGACCTCTAAAGTCACCTCCGTGGTAAGCTTCAAGGTGATTTGTATCAACATCGACATTATTTGTTGTATCACCATCTTGGAAACGATCCGTCAGCACAAAATAAATGCGTGCTTCGTCCCAATCGAAATCAAGTTCACCTATTGGATCCGTTCTCTTCGTAACTTCTACAATCGCAATATGTGTATGTTTATTACCGAATTGATCCACCAGTGTGAGCGGAATATTTTTAGATCCTGGCGCAATTGAATCATTTACTGCAATCGTCTGAGCCATGAGTTCCGTATCAAACTTAACTTTCGCAGGGCCACCCAATGACGTAAGATCCATATAGGCTTCCTTGTAAATTATCGATTGTTCTGATGAGACTTGAAGTGTCAGTACTGCATTCTTATTAGAAACAATCACTAAAGGTTTAACCGATGATTGAATCGTCACCACAGGGATAGAATACTCCACAGTCGATTTCCCATTTGTAGTATGATGTGGATCCGTGATCTCGGTCGTTGTTCCATCCTTCGTTATCAAGAACGTATACTCATAAGAACCACTGTCCACATTGGTCAACGTATAAGTGAACCATTCCTTAGCTGGATCATAAGTCATTGGATATTCAGCTCCATTAACTTTAACCTTCACATCAGTAATGGCATCCAGCTGACCATTCTTGAAAAGAATATCGTCTCTATACATAAACGTAATATTACCGTCATATAGAATTGGTCCTGTAATGCTAGGTAGGACATCAAGTTCTTTAACCATGCTGATGACTTTTACTTTGGTGAATGATTCTCCAGGTGATACGGAAATAATGCGATCATCTGGAATATCCTGTTTAGCGGTGTTCCAGTCTGTTCCTTTGCGGAGAACAAACCCAACACTCGTAGTTTGCGGCGCGACTTCAATCATCACCGTTGCTACACCATTCTCTATTTTCTCGAAATCGATCTGATCATTCTTAACACCAGTGTTCCATACCCAAAGGTTCCAATCACTGTAATCCTGATCTGGGCGAATATAATTGAATTGAACATAACGCTTGTCGTTAACAGATTCCGTTGTCACGGTAACAGTTATGCTGACCGTAATACCACCATAAGTCGCTGTAATCGTTGCAGTACCTGGCGCTACTCCTTTCACGAGACCTCTCGCAGTTACAGTAGCCACCTGATTATCACTTGAAACGTAAGTAGTCTGATTCGTTACCGTTCTTTGGCTACCATCATCATACTTCGCATATATCGCTGTCTGATGTGTAGTCCCAACCGCTAAAGAATAGTTCGCTTGATCCACTTCGAGGGATTCAAACTGCGCTGCTGTAGCATCTTTTTTGATAATGACTGCTGATAAAGGTTCTAACGTGATCGAGTTACTCGTTAGTGAAAATCCTGATCTCGTTTGAACCTCAACTATTCCTGCTTCATCATCATCTACCACAACCATTCCTGCTGATAAATCTTCTGAGAGCGTGAGCGTTCTTGCCGTGTGATCTGCATTCACAAAGACATAATAATGACCGCTTCCATCCGTTGCCTTATTCTTATAAGCAATTACAAGATCGCTAGATTTGATCTCAGGTGCTGAGATTAAAGTAATATTCGAGTCTACTAATGACTTTTCACCTAATCTAAATGCATCTGTATATTTTCTTAGCTCAATTAATCCCGCAGTATACTCTTTCGTTACATGATTCTCGGGATATTGAATTGCATCTGTTGCTTTCTCCCAATCAAACATATTGATCGCATCGGAGGAATCATAGGAATCATGGATAAAGTATCCGAACGACTGACCAGTCTCGTCTTCTAGTTCATGAAATTTCTGCTCTGGTAATCCTGCTCCCTGCCATTGTTTGGTTCGACCATATTCCTGACCTGCATGGAGGAAGGCCGTACCTTGGGATGTAAGGACCAACATATTTCCAAGTCTTATTCGCTTATGAATTTCCAAATCGTTCTTTGAAATGGAAGGGTCCTTCTTAATGGATTGCGCTATGACATCATATAATGGAAGGTTATCATGTGCCTCAATATATTGAACTATATCGCCCGGGTCATCTTGAGCAGTATTGCTTGGCTGTGCCTTGATGTTACTGAAGATACTATTAATATCTCGTGCCCCACCGGTGATAAATCTTGGTTCACCTTCGGAACCATAGCCAGATTTCAATTCATTCCGAATCTCATCAGAGAATACTCCGACGCTATCTGTTTTATCCATCCAATCCTGATCTGCACCTTTACCTGCTAATGAGGGATCTGATGCTGCACCTCCGAATGTTCTCCAGCCTTCACCAATAAACAAAGCATTGGGGTTAATTGTCGACGCTGCATCATAGGCATTCTGAACGGCATCATAGGTTGCGTCACCCATCATATCCCAACGCATACCATCTATTTTATATTCATCAAACCAGTATTTTACGGAATCTACCATTAGTTTCTCAGACATCTTATGACTAGTGGCTAGATTGTTCCCGAACCCACCAATGTTATTTCCATTCGCATCTTGGAACGCATAGTAGTCAGGAACGATATCATCCAGGAAATCGGCTTTAGCCATATGTGTGTATACAACATCAAGGACGACACCCATTCCGGCATCATGAATGGCATCAATCATCGCTTTTAATTCTTTAATTCTAAGCTCAGGATCTGCGGGATTCTCAGAGTATGCGCCATCTGGCGAGAAATAGTTATGTGGGTCATAACCCCAGTTGTATTCATTATATTGAGCTGAATATTCAAGTTCTCTTAAGTCCATCACTGTCTCATCACCGTAATACCAAGCCATGACTGGAAGTAATTGAACATGAGTAACACCTAGGGATTGAATGTAGTCAAGCTTACTTTTGAAGGCATCAAAAGACCCCCATGTTGCGCTATTCAAATCTTCCTCAATAGAGGGATCCGATGTGAAGTCTCTAACATGGATTTCCCATATGATTGCATCTTCTCTTTGTTCATAGCCATCAATATTAGCAAAATCAAAACCTTCAGGGTCTGATCCATTCAAGTCTACAATCGCAGCTTTGCCTACAGCATCTCCATCAGGACCTACTTCACCCTTCGTATTCGCTTTGAAGGCGGCCATAGATTTGGCGTAAGGATCAAGCACTTGTTTGGTCACACCGTTATTGGTTACTTCATATTGATAAAAGTATCCTTTCAGATCGGTCACACTGGTACCCACCAGATCAACTGGGTCAATGACTGTAGACCACACACCCTTGTCTTCTTGGGTTAATTGAATATTACCTAAGCGTTTCGTAGAATCATCTTTATCATATACGTTCGCAACTACAGAACTTGCCTTGGGAGCCCAGAGCTTCAATATAGCACTTCCAGCTTCATAAGTTGCTCCAAGATCATCACCTTCATAATGATACATCTCATCGATCATTCTCCAGCCTGTGTTAGCGCTTACAGTTCTCCCCATGTAGGTGATACTTAATGGAGCATTCTCCAATAGAAATGGTGTTGTAATGACTTCAACCGCTGTTGGACTCGTGATTTGAACACTATTGACCGTTACGTTGTCACCATTCTTGTCTGTAATGCTTAACCCATTCTTTAATGTAGCCTCGTCTAAACCTTCGGTCATTGTAAATCCAATTTGTATTTTACTATCCGATAGTATTTCTGCGGATAACAATCCGACAGGTACTTCTCCAAATGGAGAAACGTATACGTTACTATCTCCTTGCTTGATCCACAACTGATTGTATTTATCCAATAGATTAAAACTTCTGTCCGCCTCTTTATCATCACCTAAGGTGCGATTCACTACAAAGAAACCAATTTTCTTCGCATGATCTGTAAGTGGGATATCAACATATGCACCAAATTTATCTATCTGCCCAGCTGGAAATGGAGTAGCACCTGTTGACCAACCATCCGAAGGTGTAGCTACATCTTCCCAATTCCAAATACCATAAGAACTGTAGTTATTGTCTGCTCTTTGATAATGTATCCGCACTGTATTGACAGGAATATTAACCGGTTCATAAGGAGTCACTTGATCTGATCCTTCTTTGAGCCATATTTCATTCATCTCTGGTGTCGTAATCGTTATATTCTTATCGCCACCATCTTTTGTCCCATCTATCCGATTAACCACGATCGCACCAATACTTTTTGCTAGGCTTTTTAATTCAACATCAACATAAGCACCATAGCTATCTAACTGACCAGAAGGGAATGGTGTTGCTCCGGATGACCAGCCACTCGATTCTAAAGCGACATCTCCCCATAACCATAATCCAAGATCTGTATAATTCCCGTCGACTTTGTTGTAATGGACTCTAAGATGTCCAGCTGGTACAACATCAACATTGTCAACCGCATAAACAACCTTGGTAACTGAATTCACATTGTCATAATCGTCCTCGTACATGGCACTTGCGTCAGCAGGAGACCCATTGTCAGCATCGCCAATGTCGGTCTGTAAATCACTAACTATGACAACTTCACTTGGAGTAGATGCAATAGCTTGTGAAGGTATTAATCCGATACTTGAAATAACAAGAACAAGAATCATGAAGATGGACAACATTTTCTTCCATGTAATCAATAACTTCATTTGAGCAACACTCCCTATTATTATTCACAATTCTGCAAACGATTGCACAAAAAGACAGATTCCCCCCTTTTATTCTTATGTTAATGAAAGCACTACATTTATGATAGTCCGTACTTGGTGCAGATTTTTTGTAATTCTCGAAAATGGTAACCATACACACTTGTGGAAACGTTTGCATGTATATAGTATAATGCTTTCATCTAAGCGTCAATTCATTTATTTATAATTATTTACTTTATTACGTTTAATTGGATGTATAATAGTCGAAGTTCCTCATCTGTAAGATCTCTCCACTGCCCTTGTTCTAGACCATCTATCGTAATGTTCATAATTCTAATTCGTTCAAGCTTTAGGACTCTATAGCCAAGAGCTTTACACATTCTGCGAATTTGTAAATTGAGGCCTTGGGTTAGGATAATGCGAAACTCATAGTCATTGAGCTTAAGCATTGCACATCGTTTTGTTGTCACACCAAGTATATCTACACCATTAGACATTTGATGTAAGAACTCCTCTGCTATAATCTTATCTACAGTTACCACATATTCCTTCTCATGACCATTCTCAGAACGCATCATTTTATTGACAATATCCCCATCGTTCGTGAGTATAATTAATCCCTCTGATGCTTTATCCAATCTACCTATAGCGAAAATGCGCGAAGGATGATTTACGAATTCAATGATATTTCCGGATACATGTGATGCTGCAGTACAAGTGATCCCTACTGGCTTATTGAGCACAATATAGACAGGATCTTCCTTACTAGGGATGGACTCTCCATCGATAAGTACGGTATCCCCTGGAGCAACCTCGTCTCCTGGTTCACAAATAACACCATTGATTGTAATCCTTCCGTCTGTAATTAAACGATTGGTCGCACGTCTTGAACAGTAACCCGTCTCGCTTATAAATTTATTAATTCTCATATAACTCTCACTTTCGTATACAATGATTATTATCTTAATTCTAGCAGAAACATAAGACATAAATAACCCGTACTGGATTATACCAGACACGGGTTATTCAGTCTTAATCAACTATGAATTGTCTTAAATCATTATTTTGCAAATATCATTGGTAAATTCAACAGGATCTGTAATTGTTAATCCTTCAATTAGCAAAGCTTGATTGTACAATAGGTTCGTATACAAGCTCAATTTATCTTTGTCATTAGCATAAGCATCTTTTAATGATTGATACACTTCATGATTGACGTTGATTTCTAGAACTTTATCTGCCTTCACATCTTGTCCATTAGGCATTGCTTTCAATATCTTTTCCATTTCAATCGTTAATTCGCCCTCAGTAGATAGACACACAGGGTGGGTCTTCAATCTCTTCGATGCTTTAACATTCTTTACTTTATTATTTAGAATACCCGCCATAGCTTCAAAGAGTTCCTTGTTATCGCTCTCTTCCTCTTCGGTTGGTTTGTCTTCAGCATCCGTCTCAATTCCTAAATCACCACTTGATACGGATTTAAATTCTTTCTCTTTATAGCTCATGATCATCTTAATCGCAAATTCATCGATATCGTCAGTAAAGTATAGAACCTCATATCCTTTATCTGATACTAACTCGATTTGCGGTAACTTCTCAATTCGATCAATAGATTCACCTGAAGCATAATAAATAAACTTCTGATCTTCAGGCATTCTTGATACATATTCATCCAAGGTAACTAGTTTCTTCTCTTTGGAGGAAGTGAACATGAGCAAATCCTGCAAAGTATCTTTATTCATTCCGTAATCATTATAGACTCCAAATTTCAACTGTCTACCAAATGCTGTAAAGAATTGCTCGTAATTCTCTCTTTCATCCTTCAATAGGCTCAACAATTGACTTTTGATTTTATTCTTAATATTTTTCGCAATCAATGTTAATTGACGATCATGTTGTAATAGCTCTCTTGAGATGTTCAACGATAAATCCTCAGAATCGACCATTCCTTTGACAAAGCCAAAGTAATCAGGGAGTAGATCAGAACATTTCTCCATAATCAATACACCATTAGAATAAAGCTCTAAGCCCTTTTCATATTCTTTGGTGTAATAATCAAATGGTGTATTCTCAGGAATGAATAGAATCGCATTATAGACTACAGCGCCATCGGCACTAATATGGATATGTTTAAGTGGTTTATCAAAGCCATAACGTTTCTCAGCATAGAAGTTATTGTAATCTTCTGTAGACAATTCGTTCTTATTCTTACGCCAGATTGGAACCATGCTATTAACGGTCTGTTCTTCAAGAACTTCCTCGAATTCATTCTCTACGCCTTCTTTTGGACGTTGCTCTTTCACATCCATCTTGATCGGGAAGCGAATGAAATCAGAATATTTCTTAATAATCCCTCTTAAGCGGTATTCTTCTAAGTATTCATCATATTGATCATCTTCTGTATTCTCTTTGATTTTCAGAATAATCTCAGTTCCTACAGAATTCTTATCACATGACTCAATTGTATACCCATCGGCACCATGAGATTCCCATTTGAACGCCTCATTGCTCCCTAGAGCTTTACTGATGACAGTTACAACATCCGCCACCATGAATGCAGCATAGAAGCCAACTCCGAATTGACCAATGATATTGTGTCCATCTTTCGCTTCGTTCTCTTTCTTGAAAGCTAATGATCCACTCTTAGCAATCACTCCCAAGTTATTCTCTAGCTCCTCTTTCGACATACCAATCCCTGTATCGGTAATAGTTAATGTCCGGTTCGCCATATCTGTTGTAACCTTGATGTAATAGTCCTCTTGGTTAAATACCATGTCATTATCAGTTAGTGCTTTGTAGTATATTTTATCAATGGCATCACTAGCGTTTGAAATAAGTTCTCTTAGAAAAATCTCTTTGTGCGTATAGATGGAGTTAATCATCATTTCCATCATTCTTTTAGATTCTGCTCTAAACTCTTTTTTGATCACGATTAGTTCTCCCTTCAATTCAAAAAATGATATAGTCGTTAAATAAAAAAATTAGCACTTGAGCGACTAGAGTGCTAATTCCTATTTTTACATATAGTAAAATTTGTTGTCAAGTTGTTAATGCTAGACGTCGATCAGAAAACATCTATTATTTTTTTGGAGATGTTCTAACGGATAGGGATGCCCATGTATTTTCTAGCCACGAATCAAACTCTGCACCTTTGTCACCTTCAAATGTGTCGTACAAATCAACTCTCATCTTTTTCAACTTCTCTTTGAAGTCTTCATAAGTATGACCTTCCGGTAGACTCTTCTTAATTCTTAATAAAACCTTTGTTATACCCCTATACAATTCACCAGAATCCTTGGCTGGTAATTGTACGTCTTCACCCAATTCCTTGAGTTTATGGAAAGCAGCTTCTTGTACTTTATACACAGAATCGTTAGCCATAACACGTGTAAGGATATCGATGGATTGTTTGTCACCCAACTTACCTAATTCTTCAACGGCATTTAAACGTTCTCTCCAATCAGATGTACGATGGACAGCTTTCTTTAATTGCTCCATATTGGGGCCTAACTCCATTACCTCTTCATTATTCAATTCTTCATTATTCAAACGATCCAATTCCCTTCTATTCTCAATCTTGTTGGTATTCGAAGATATATTCCAATCAACAATTTCCACTACTCTCCATTATACCTCATCTGTTGCTATTATTGCGCTATACTTTATACTCTAAACAAATCCATCCATCATTTATTCTGATTTAGCTCCTGTGGCACCATGACTTTTCATTATCTTTTCCATTCCATCGGTCGCTTTAACTGTTCCGTCTGGCATCACCCAGACCGCTTCTACATCTTCTAGACTTTCTATGAGTGCCTTACTCTCCTCAAATGGCAAGAGAAATGTAGCTGTCGACAAGAAATCTGCTACGCCTGAATCTTCCGTCACAATCGTTACAGCGCGATAATATTGTCCGGGCATCAACGTCTTGGGGTCGATCAAATGATGGACAGTCTCCCCATCCACAACGTAATATCTTTGATAATCCCCACTACTAACGACAGAAGCATTATCAACAAAAATGGTATCCAATAGATTATCTTCTTCCACTGCGATAAACTTATCCGGATTCTGTAATCCTACTCCCCATCGCTCACGGACATTATCAAGAGGTTTGTGGATAGCACGAACATTACCGCCAGCACTGATCATCCCAGATAATAATCCCTCAGCCATTAATTCATTGGCTACAATTTCTGTAGCATATCCCTTGGCAACGGCTCCAACATTAAGACTCATCTGTTGATCAGCCAAATACACAGTATTATTATCAGTATCTACGATGACTTGATCAAGATCTATATGTTCTGCCGCCATCATGAGTTTTTCTATCGGAGGTAACATCGCATTCATTGGATCATCGATACCCGCTTCACGATAATCATGCCAAATCTGAAGAACGGAACCCATAGCGATATTCGTATCTGAACCAATTTGCTCAGCCCATTTCTTCGAGAACAGAATTAGATCAATAATGGCTCTATCTACTTTGACAGGTTCAATTCCTGCATGATCATTAATTGTCTTTATATTATTTATACCCTCATAATCATTATAAATATCATAGAATTGGTGCAACTCTATGAAACGTTCATGCGCTTGATCATAGTATTGTTGAAATTCTTCTTCGCTCTTAGTATAAGCAACGAACTGCGTTAGCGTATTAAAACTATCATAGAAACTGCCACTATACTTTTCATAATGGATAGCAGTATTATTCCCTCCAGATTGACAACCTAACAAGAGAAGAGACAACGTTACTACGATTGCTACAACCTTACTCCATCTATACATGTGATCCCCTTCATTCCATAAAAACTTAACTAATTAAATAATACCCTATTGTGACAAAACTCTCCCTTTATAAAGGGAGAGTTCGATTGTTACTATTCAAATACATTAATATATATTATTTCGCGTTAACAGAAGATTCTTCCAATGCAGCGATATAATCTTGTACTGTAATGGTTACGGAAGCTGTTAATTCAGCAACATCTGGAACTGAAGGATGCGACTCATTCACAGCTTTAGTCTTCATACCTTTGATCTCATCTACTGACTTACCTGCCATCCATTCCGCTAATGCTTCTGCTTGTTGATACCATTCTTTTTGAATCGATGAAGCCTTGATCATACCATACTCATCACCAAGTTCAACCTTCGTTTTTGGTTGTTCATTTAAATCAGAGGTAACTTTACCTGTGTTGTCAAAGTTCACTTTCGTCTGAGCATTATCAATTACCGTTCCAACTACTTTACCATCTTTGTCAAACGTTGTTGCAATCATAACTGTATCCACTTGTGCCACTGGAAGTACTTCAGCACCATCCTTTGTTCCTAACCCCTTGGAACTAGCAATGGAGATGTTATGTCCAAGACCAAGTTTCTCAGCACCTGCTGCAACTTCAATGGCATTGTTGTATGCTTCTTCTAGAGCACCAACATAATCTTGTACAGTGATTGTTACAGAAGATGTAAGTTCAGCAATATCTGGTACTGAAGGGTGAGATTCATCTACTTTTTTGGTTTTCATTCCTTTAATTTCATCGATTGATTTACCAACCATCCATTGTCCTAGTGCATCCGCTTGTTGGTACCATTCCTTCTGAATGGAAGAAGCTTTAATCATGCCGTATTCATCTGCGAGTTCAACCTTTGTCTTATTCTCAGCGGTTAAATCACCATCAACTTGCAGATCTTCCTTAAAGTTGACTTTCACTTGTGCATTATCAATGGTTACTTTTACAACTTTTCCATCTTTATCAAATGCTGCTGCTACCATAACAGTATCTACTTGACCTTTTGCTGGAACCATTTTACCATCCGCATCTTTGCTCATATCACTTGAGCTCGCAATAGAAGTTATATGACCTAGACCCATTTTAGTAATTCCTATTTCTGCTGTTGCAGTGTCAGTTGCTTCATTATCCGTAGCTACAGCCTCTGTTGGAGTTGCTTCCGGAGTTGTAGTATTCGTTGCTTCATTATCCGAATTGTTTGAGGAGCATCCCGCAAACATCGAAATAACCATTCCTGCTGCTAATAGGCTAATAAACATTTTCTTCATATTAAATCCCCCTGATTAATAATGTTCTGTAAGTCTGTATTATTACACATTTTTCCTGAATACTATGTGAAAATAGTCACAAAATAAAATTAAAAAAAGATCCGGCTACCATCCATGTTCAATGGGCGGCAACCGTCTCTTCGGTAATGAATTTATTTCTTACTTCTTAACTACTGGTTTACGTACTCTTGTTGTACCGTTGCCAAGAACTTCTGCGAAGTCATTGGGGGCACTACCGCGACGTTGAATTCGATTGATATCACTAGTAGATAAACGACTACGAGAAATAATAAAAGAAGAAGTAGTGTCATTAAAGTTACTGATAAAGCTCACATCGATAGTTCCTCTAAAGATACGACGGTTCCCTTGATAATTAATATCTTCAAATAATACCAATGTGCTACTACTTCTACCCTCAAACCTAAAACTAGATAAGACATCATTAAAATTAAAAACGTCTAAACTACGAACACCTAAATTACGTCTAAAGCGTAGTCTTCTTCCAGAAAAATCTGCATCACTCCATATGGTTAGGAACGGTAAGCGTGACGACTGAGTGGGTATCACTTTTTTCATATTACCACCTCCTTTATGAGATCATCATATGAAAATCTTCAAGGAGTGATTGTGTTTCTATCTATTTATGGGTTCATATCAAAAAAAAAACTTATAAAATAAAATTAAGAGATTTCACTTTATTATTCGAAGCTACCATAGCACATTATTGTAAGCGCTTTATATTTATTGCCAAAAATGATATACTAGACATATAAAGAACAATAAATCATATATCTTTCAACAACGAATCAGGGAGGTAATGGATATGAGACAGAATATTATTGTTCCATTTGATGGCTCTGAAGGTGCACAAGAAGCTTTACGGGTTGCAATTGACATGGCAGATAAATATAAGGAATCGATTATATTAATCAATGTGCAACCTAGCTTCACATCCCCACATACCACACTCTTCTTCAATGAATCAGATATGAAAGAATATCAGTATATACAATATAAAGAAGCAGTCGAATCAGGTGAACGGATTCTTACTGATTCTAACGTTCCTTACGAATCAGTATTACTCATCGGGTATGCACGAGATGAAATTTGTAAAGAAGCTAACACGCGTAATATCCGTTGTATCGTCATGGGCTCACGTGGACATAGTGTCTTCGTTGGAAGTGTGCTCGGAAGTGTAAGTCAAGGTGTCCTTTATCGGGCGAATTGTCCCGTGATGGTTGTTCCTAGCCAAGCTAACTAAATATAAATAAAACCACAAGCAGAGAAATATAAGAAATAGAGTATCAAGTGAAACTTACACTTTAAAATATTTCAAAAAAATGCACTCCCTGGATCATTCTAGGGGTGCATTTCAATTTCTTCTAATCTATTAATTTATCCCTTGCATGATAATTTGATATATAAATTTCTCATTCACCCCATTCATCCATGTCTAAGTTCATAATAAATGAACTAGAACATTCGCTGCCATAAGGGGAGATCATTAGGAATTGGTGAATCACATTTATTTATAGTAGAATAATGATAATCAATACTACTATTAGGAGCTATCCAGATGCCAATTAGTTTCACTAAAACTGTTGTAAGTAACTTAAATAAAGAAATAGCTGAAGTCCACAACACAATCATTAATGAAAAGAAAAAAGAAGAAAAAGCACTTTCAAAAATAAATCAATTACAAAGAGATATGAAATTGAGTACATCCGCCCACGATTTAAGCAGTAAAATGAGTCGAATAAATAAATTGAACGAAGATATCAAACAAATCCAATCCTTACAAACTGTTTTATCAACACAGTTGGCTAATAAAAAGGCTAAGCTCATTCAACAACTTCCCAAAGATCAACAGTCGGAAGTCGAGAATAATGAATACGATTGAAATAAGCTCACTTAGGATGTAAGTAAAAGGGGATTCCTTCCCCTCTTTACATGAAGATTTCCACAATGTTCAATTTTTCTGAACGTACACGATCGAACTCTTTCCGCGCGATCCGTAATCCACCAACTCGGTAACGATTCATTGTGGTCTCCGTCGTAATATCTTGACCATTTACGCTGACACGATGAACGTCACCACTAATTAAATGATACACAAATTTCACTTGTGCTCCCGCATACTCGAAATCGAAACGTAGACCGTCCAACGTTTGCGGTAACACCGGATCAATAATCAAGTCGCCTGCCTCTTGGCGGATACCTAATGCATTTGAGATCAATTGGTTCATATAGATTCCCGGTCCACTAGAATATATTTTCCATCCACCTTTCACCGGCACTTTGCCACTACGCAATTCATCAAATCTCTCTTGTGCTTCATAACGAGTATTGAATTTGCCGTCAGAGCTACTGAAGTACGCGTTACTTTGACGTAATTCTGCATTGGGAATAACATCTTTAATACCAATAGGGTTGATTCGCGCAAGCCCACTCCACACATCATCTTCTTTGCCGAGTTTAGCCATAGCCTCCACATAACGAATATGAGCATGTACATATTGCAGTCCAATCTCACGTCCGAAGTTTGCAGCTTGCTCAGCACGTTTAAAGTGTGTGCTTACTCCCCCAACATATTGTGCAGGACGGTTCATTAATCGCACACCATCGGGGCAAACGAATTGTTCACGAATGATATCATAATGTGTTGCCGCTTGCTCAGGTGACAATAGTTCACTGATCATACTGCGTGTCATCGGTAACAATCGATATTGAATACCCGTCTCCGTATCACTTGGATGGACCATCAATTTCACCTGCTCAGGACTCTCCATATACAAGAAACCGGGAATAACTTCTGTTTGCAGCATGTAGTGGTTGAAATCCTTTTGGATTCCATCAGCCAGCCCTTGTAAGCTTACCGCTGAAACTGGATCAACAACCTCCATCACTTGAGCAAATTGATTCAACGTCTGATAGGTAAGAGCTACAGTCCAACTACTGACCATATACTGCTTCAATTGAGCATTAGCGGGTTGAAGAGTATCGTCCCAATCACCATCTCCATACGAAGATAAGTGCGTACCATGTAGGAAATGATTCTTGATATAATCGATTTCCTTGTAAGCATGTTCTAATATTGTCGCTGTCTCCGTTGTGATATCAAAGCTATGTTTGCTTGTATAGGGAACATGTTCTTCCAATATGCTGTAATCACGAGTAACATTCAGATAATCACCTAGTACCTTAAGCGGCCATACAATGATGTCGCCATGGCTCTCTTCCTGTTGAACCTTCGTATATTTGTCGAACATAAACCATTGTGGCCAGTTACCATCATCTTCGTACTGATGAGAAAAAATAGTTAATAACGTGGCACGCACTTGATCATATTTATGAGTCGCCATGAAATATTCAACAGGTCCTTGGCAGACATCCCGTGTTCCCCATGCTGCTCCACCGTATTGTTCTAGACCATGCGGTACGGAGTAATGGACAAGCATATTATGTGTGTACCACCAAGCCAATCCATTCACCTTAAATAGTTCATTTTCATCGCCAGTCCCTGTTGATAAATGAAATCCATTCATCACAGAACGGAAAAATTCCCGATAACGCTCTATTTCTTCTTCAGCTTTACGCTCGACTAAAGGCATTTCTCCACCATTCAGTAGTCCTTGAAAAGTCATTGTCCACTCGCTACTCACATCTAGCTCCAACACAGTTAATGAAGCATCACCTCGGGCGATATGACTTACAAACTTACGCTCATCAGAAACCTTCATGCTACTTCCTGTCAAATGAATGCGATACTCTAGTGCTGGATAGATGTCAGCACTTAGCGATGCAGGGTCTGCATGAAAGGATAGATATTCACCATGATCACGTATGTGATAAGGAACTTCATATTCATTCACATTCATCGTAATTTGGTTACTCACTAAGAAACGATATGATTTACCCTGTTCTGAACGTACATTCAAACGCACCTCTGGGGTATCTACTGTCGTAAAGTTGGTGATGATGAGTAGATCATCTTTCGTTTTATAATACCAACGTACGTAATTGAAACCCATTTCGAATACGGATGGCATCGTTAATAGTCGATAAGCTTCATCGATCTCTACATAGATCCGCTGACCCGATGTTTTGGGCACATTAAGCGCATTTCTTGCATTTGTCGTCATCTTATTGAAATTGGTATTACCTACCACAACTTGTGAATTAAAAATACCGTACATATAAGAGGTTGTCGTCATCACAGGATTCTTCAGACTTACATTGTCACCACTCATTAGAATATGTCCGTGAGGACGTTCCACTCTTAGCTCTTTTTCCTTTAGTACAACATGTTCATAACCATCTGTGAAAAAAGCAAGTAAGTCATTTCCTTCCACTTCCTCTTGATGACGGTTAGGGAATAAACGATTTAATTCCGCTTCATTCAACACTTCCGTATGCAATGGAACTCCTATAGAAGGTAGAAGAGATACCAGATTCAGGAGTTCTCCTCCATCAAAATTTAATTTCTCAACGGCCTTTCGAGCCTGTGCTACTTCTTCGCTATACTCTAGCGTCGATATCGCGGTAGGATGGTCTTCCTTACATATTCCGTAGAATACGAATCTAGCTTCTCCATCTAGCTGAATGCATTCCGATTGTAATGCTGTATACGCAAATTCATACTGATAGATTTCATTTGCCAGTGTATCTTGTGTTAAACATTCGGGTACATTCGTTTCTTTATATGACAATCCGTAGAATTGAAATCCGTCTGTTGAAAAGGAGGTAGCTCTAGTTAAAGACCCCTGCTGGATATAGGGGAATACTCCACTTTGCGGCTGATTCTGTCTGCAACATACAACGTATCCATTACGCTCGTCATCAAATACTGTATGATCGATATATTGCGATAAATATGCCTCGTTACTGCGGACAGCCCCTTCATTAGCGATTCCGATATCTTGTCCATATATCAAATCTATTTGGTTATGATTCCCCTCGATTTTAACATCCCAGAACCATATGCCCTTATCCGTCGGTGTGAACATCACTTGATAACGAATCTCTGCTACTTCACCTTCAAATACAAGTCGATCATCTAACTTACGAACACGACTCTGAGAGTTGACTCCGAGCAAGGGATAGGCTTGAATTCCCAACTCATCATCATGTAGTCGTAAATATATATTATTAAGTGATCCATCGATTGAATTGGACAGCCATTGATTAATCATCAATCCGCCATATGTAGCTTGATACAAATCTCCACTCGATAGAAATCTAAACGTTAGACTTCCCACTTCCAAAGTAAGCAAGTCGTCATTCTTGGATACCATTGTCTTCTCACTCCTACTCATTATGAGGTTCATTAATCACATGCTGTTTTTCATTACTTTAAAAGACGAAATCTACGCTCGACCACATCTCGACTATTCGATCCTATAAACACGGCAAATTCACCAGCATCACTACTGTAACTCAAATCGGAATGATGATACCTAAGTTGCTCTTCAGTCACTGTAAAGCTAACTTTCTTAGACTCTCCAGGCTGTAAAAGGACTTTTGAGAAAGATTTTAACTCTTTCATAGGTCTAACTACCTCTCCTGAGATGTCACGAATATAAAGTTGTACGACTTCTTCCCCTTCTCTTTTCCCAGTATTCGTAATAGTCGTTGTGATCTGTAGTGAGCAATCTGACGTGATTACCTCCTCTGAGAGCATCATTTCACCGTATTTAAATTCCGTGTAGCTTAAGCCATACCCAAATGGGAATAGAGGTTCATTCGGAATATCTAGATATTTGGATGCATAGCGATTATCTGGTTCGGACTCTTTTTTCGGACGACCTGTATTGTAATGGTTATAATATACGGGTACCTGTCCTACAGCATATGGGAACGACATGGATAGCCGTCCGGATGGGTTGACTTCACCATATAGAATATCTGTAATGGCGCAAGCTCCCTCACTTCCCGGAAACCAAGCTTCCAGAACAGCATCTACTTGATCATGGACACCATGAAGATCTAGCGGACGTCCGTTAAAAAGAATAGCTACCATAGGCTTATCCAAAGTGCGCAAGTGAGTAATCAATTGAAGTTGTGCTTCTGGCAAAGCAATGTCCGCACGACTTCCTCCTTCACCGCTCATGTGTGAGCTCTCACCCAGAGCAAGAACAATCACATCCGATTTACGAGCGATCTCTATTGCTTCTTGCCATTGTTTCTCAGTGATCGTATCAATATCTGAACCCTCAGCAATTAGCATATTGGCAGGCGGAATTATAGCTTGAATTGCCGTATCCAGAGGCGTAATATCTTCTTCAGCTCCCATCCAAGACCATGGGCCGAGGATATCTTTGCTGTGCGCGAATGGACCAATTAAAGCAATACGTTGCTCTGGTTGAAGTGGAAGAACACATGAATTGGAGGCAAGTTCACGTGAAACAGCTCTATGTTCATCACAGTATACGATCTCTCGTTCTGCTTCTGGATCGGCTCCACGAAACGGATTCTCGAATAGCCCCAAATTGTTCTTTAAATTCAATATACGAAGTACAGCTTCATCAATCAAAGATTCATTTATCTTACCTTTTCTTACGAGTTCCGGTAGATGCTTAACATAACACGAGGTCATCATCTCAATATCAACGCCTGCTTGGACGGCTAAGTAGGCTGCTTCCGCTTCATCTTCTGCAACCCCATGAGCAATGAGCTCAATCACGGCTCCCCAGTCAGAGATAAGTACCCCGTCGAACCCCCATTCTGTTCGCAATAAATCCCGCATCAGAGCCCGATTTCCTGTAGCTGGAGAGCCATGAACTGTATTAAATGATGTCATTACTAACTCACAGCCCTCATCCAAGGCAGCCTTATAGGCTGGTAAGTAATATTCTCTCAACTGTCGCTCCGAAAGATCGACCGTATTATACTCACGTCCACCTTCACCAGCACCGTAAGCTGCAAAATGCTTCACACAAGCTGCCACTCGGCTGACATCATTCGTTAAATCTTCCCCTTGAAATCCCCGAACAAATGCTCGAGCAAATAAACTATTCAAATACGGGTCTTCCCCCGTTGATTCCATCACACGTCCCCAACGTGCATCTCGTACAAGATCAACCATAGGTGCAAACGTTACATGTAACCCAGATACTGCGGATTCCTTGGCAGCAATAGCAGCACTTTGTTCTGCTAGTTCCTGGTCCCAGGAGCAGCCTATAGCTAGGGGTATGGGGAAAATGGTTTTATAGCCATGTATGATATCCGCCATGAAGATCATGGGAATACCTAATCTGTCATTCTTCAGATGTGTTTGTTGCACTTGAATCACTTTTGCCGCTCCGCCAAGCCCCAATATAGAACCGACTTGATTCACTGTTTCCTCTGTAATCCCGAGCGACTCCATCGGTCCTGTAATCCGTCCATCTTCTTCCGATCCTACGAAATAAGACACGACCAATTGCAGCATTTGTGCTATTTTTTCTTCCAGTGTCATCTGTTCTAATAATGCTGACAAATGTTGGTTATCCATTATGCATTTCCTCCTGTAAGACTTAGATTGGCATGTTTACTTTTGAATATCATTCTTTTACAGCGCCAACAACAATCCCAGTCACAAAAAAACGTTGTAGAAAAGGATAGACCAGCAGTATAGGTAAGGCACTTATAAAAATCTGTGAAGCTCGAATCGTACGTTGAGATAGGTTTGCTACTGCTTGTGGATCCAATTTTGTCATATCTGCCTGAACGATAATCGTTTGCATGAAAGTCGCAAGTGGGAGCCTTTCAGCATCTCTAATATAAATCATACCGTCAAAATACGAGTTCCAATGTCCGACCATCATGAATAAGGAGATCGTAGCAATGACCGGCAATGAGACTGGTAAATAAATACTAAAGAACGTTCGAAATTGGCCAGCGCCATCGATAAAGGCAGCTTCCTCGAGATCTTTAGGGACAGTACGGAAGAAATTCAGAAGCAGTATGATGTTAAAGACCGCAACCATTCCGGGTAGGATAAGCGCCCATAAGGAATTCATAAGTCCAAGCTTTAGAATAAGGATATAACCTGGAATCAGGCCACCACTGAATAGCATGGTAACAACGAAATACCAAAGATAGATATTGCGTGCACGAAAGACACGGGTTTCTTTGGAAAGAGCATATGCAGCGAGGGTGTTAACAATCAGAGCAAGTGCTGTCCCGATAATTGTTCGTTGTACAGATACCCATAAGGATGACAAGAAATTGACGTTACTAAACGTCTTTGTATAAGCTTCCAATGTAAAGCCAATCGGCCAAAATGTAACCAATCCAGCATTGGCAGGAGCGGATGCACTCAAGGACACCATCAATAAGTGATATAGGGGTAACAAGCAGAGAATGGCAACAGCAGCCAAGAACATATTGTTGAAAATGCTGAATATTCGATAAGGTATTGTTTTATGGTACATTAGGTTGTCATCCTTTCTAGAAGATCCGATAGCCAGCAAATTTATAGGCAAGACGATAAGATACAACGATTAAGATTAAGCCAATCACAGATTTGAATAGATTGACTGCCGTAGCAAAGCTGAATTGTCCACTAAGAAGACCTTCTCTGTACACGAATGTATCAATAATATCTCCTTGTTGATAAATCAAGGGACTATATAAGTTAAACACCTGATCAAAGTTCGCGTTCAATACATTACCTAATGCTAAAGTTGCTATAACGATAGCGATTGGGATAATTGAAGGTATGGTAATATGCATCGTTTGTTTCCAACGGTTAGCTCCATCTACCTCTGCAGCTTCGTATAACGATGGATTAATACCCGAGAGTGCCGCTAAGAAGATGATCGTATTAAATCCAAATTCCTTCCAAACATCACTAAAGATGATGGTAAATCGGAACCAAAAACCATCGCCTAAAAAGAAAATTGGCTTAATACCGAAAGTACTTGTAAGGAATTGGTTGATGAGACCCGTCTGGGCGAGAATATCAATCAAGATTCCTGATAGAGTGACCCATGAAAGAAAATGGGGTAGATAAACGAGCGTTTGGATGGATCTTTTAAGCCCCATGTTCCTTACCTCATTCAATAATAATGCGAAAAGAAACGGAATGATTAAGTTCATTACCATCTTGGAACAAGCAAAGAAAAGCGTATTCCACGTAATTTGCAAGAAATACTCATTCTCCAACATGTATCGAAAATGTTTCAGACCGACCCACGGTGAATCGCTTATTCCCAAGGCAGGCTTATAATCTTGAAACGCCATAATAATTCCAGACATTGGAATATAAGAGAAAATAAAAACCAAAATAGCCGCTGGTAACACCATGAAATGTAGTATCCATGGTTGCTTATAGCTGCGTTTTCTTTTTATATGCTTGGTAGATTTCAGATTTACCTGCTGTACAGTATTTACTTCCATAGCTCTCTCCCGTTCAAAAAAATATTTTGTGTGTAATCAGAATCTCTGATATATATAGTATCAAGTAATTCAAAGAGCTGACTATATAACAATGTTAGGATTGATATGGTTTTATTAGGGGATTCGTCTGGAGGAGACAATATGGGATTTGGAAAAGTTATTACATTTGTTAAAGATAAGGTTCATACTAAATTTAGTCTTTTCTCGAAAATGAATATCTTGATCATAATATTGTTTATTCCAATCATTATTGTGTATACGTTTTCAAACGACGTTTCGTTCAATGTTGTGAGTAAAGAGCTAAAGACATCTAGCACAAAACAAATTGCTTTTTTATCCAGTCAAATTGATTCACGGATTAATCAAATGATGGATTTTACCATCACCTTCTCGAAAGATCCCAATGTTCAGAAATTCAACGGATTAAACATTTGGGATGATAATTATAGTCGGATGCAGACAAGATTTGTGATTCAGGAAAAGATGGTACTTCAATCGGGAGTAATTGATATATGGCCGGCTGGATACGCTGTACATTCTCAACAAAACAAAGATATCATTTCTAATTACGACACACCCAAAACCTATGATGAGGATTATCTAAATAGAAATATGAGTGGAAAATGGACATACGGTAATGGCGAAAGCGATTACCCTGAAGAACTAGAATCCTTTTATTGGTTCTACTCCGATTCTGTAACTCAGCAAGGTATGCTTACAGGGAGTAACCTAGTGATTGAAGCCAGCTTCAGTTATAAGAATATTCAAAATATGCTAGATACATATAAGGCCGGTGGACAAGGAGATCCGCTTTTTTACCATAATGGGAATACACCGATCCTGAATCGAAGCGCGGACAAGCAGCTATCGAGTGAATTGATAACTTATTTGGATGGACAATCACTGAAGGATACGACGCAACAGGTAGTTGAATTGGAGGGGAAGGATTATTTAGTGAATTCTATTAAATCCCCTCATTTGGGTTGGCATCTAGTTGATGTTGTTCCGCTCGATGAATTATTGGGGCCGATATCATTTACTCGTAATTTATTCTACTTATGTATGTTCTTACTTTTTGTTGTTGGAATTTCTGCATCGGTTTTGCTATACCGAAACGTTCAACGCCCCATCCGAGAGCTGGTTAACGGTCTACGGCGCGTACAGCGAGGAGACTATTCAGTACGGCTCCATTCAAATGAACGTAGTGAGTTTTCGTTTCTGTTTCATCGCTTTAATAATATGTCACGCCAAATTCAAGACTTAATTGAGAACGTACTTAATGAAAAGATTCGTGCCCGTGAAGCAACGCTGAAGCAGTTGCAGGCTCAGATCAATCCGCATTTTCTCTATAACTGCCTTGGGTATATTATTAATATGGCCCAGATGAAGGATGAGGAAGCGGTCGTTTCAATGGCATATAATTTAAGCTCATACTATCGTTATACGACTCGAATGGAACGAGAAACGGCTACAATAGACGAGGAAATTCGATTACTCATCAACTATTTGGATATCCAAAAACTTCGTAACGGCAGAATCGATTATCACATCGATATTTCCGAGAAAATGCTGACCCTGCCTATACCACGCTTGATGCTACAGCCCATTGTGGAAAATGCAGTCATTCATGGTATAGGAAAATCTTACACAGCGGGTGAAATTCGGATTAGCGGTGAAATGTCCAATGGCTTCTGTAGGGTATATATTGATGACGACGGACCCGGGTTGAATCCAGAGGAGTATGAGGTACTGACAAGGAAAATGAGAGACCCATTACAGGAAGAAATGGGTTGTGGCCTCTGGAATACGAGTCAACGGATCATTCACCAATTCGGAAATAACTCTTATCTAAACTTCAAGAAATCGCCACTCGGGGGATTTCGGACAGAGATCATTTGGGAGGTATCATCTGAAGAAGAACAACACTATTATCCAACCAACAAAGGAGACACACAACATGCAGATGATCATAGTAGACGATGAAGCTCACTGGGTAGACAACCTATCCACACACAAACCTTGGCACACGCTCGGCATTCAATATGTACACAAAGCTTATTCCGCAGAAGAAGCGCTACAAATCATAGATACATATCCTATCGATATTGTAATCTCAGATATTCTTATGCCTCAGATGACAGGGATGGAACTGATTGAGCGTATACGGATACGCGATAAAAAAATCAAATGCATTCTTTTATCCGGTCATTCCGATTTCGAGTTCGCCAAAAAAGCGATTCAACATCATGCAGTTGACTATCTACTTAAGCCACCGACGGATGACGAATTGTTTGGGGCGGTTAAAGCAGCGATACATCAAATAAATACAGAATGGGAAACTATTAGTTCACTTGAGCGAACCCAATATACTCTTCGGGAAAACCTACCGCTTTTGCGTGGCCAATTACTCCTTGACGCATTGAGAGGCCATCAAATGCCAGCTAAGGAATGGATCCGCAAACTCGACAATTATGGATTACCTTTCGTTAAAGGGGATTGTGCTTTGCTACTCGTCCGAATGGAGGAAGAATTCGGACAATATAATAACAATGGGCAGCTGTTGATGGAATATGCAATCATCAATATGGCCGAAGAGATTATTGGTGAATTCACGGAAGTCTGGGGTGTCAAAGAGGAGCATGGGTATCTTGTGTTCATGCTTCAGTTAAAAGAACATGTTGCTGACATAGGCAAAGAAACTATTTTGGAAAAACTCTCCTTGCAACTGCAGTATAAAGTGAAACAGTTTCTAAAAGGGTCTCTGTCCATTGTAATAACAGAGTGGTTTCAGTTTCCAGAGCAGCTACCAGATCGTTACCGGCAGGCTTCAGCCTATTTCCGGCAAATTGTAGGTGACGAGCGAGAATTCATTATGCGGGTTGGCGCCTTAGAAGAGAATAATTCACCAGGACCTTTGGACTCTCTTTATATGCCGCCTTCCTTAAGTAGCTTGTTAGAGGCTGCCCGCTGGGATGCAGTGGAAGATAAGATATTGACAGTATGTGCGGAACTGGATGGAAAATGGGATGATTCTTGGGAGCATTGTATGGAGGCTGGATTTGTAATTGCTTCTTCTTTCACACATCTAGCACATCGAAACGGACACGCGCTTGCCAAGTTACTGGGATCGGATATGGAACATCTGCAAAACGGAGAGACCTTCTCTTCTATCAGTAAGCTTCGAAAGTGGTCCTTGGAGGTGCTTAGTAAGCTGAAAGAAGAGACATCGAATGATGTTAAAGACATACGTTCTCTATATGTGAAGAAGACTCAAGAGTTTGCTGAGAAAAACCTGCATGATGATGTTTCGTTAAGAGCACTGGCTACCCATGCTAATCTGCATCCGACGCATTTATCCAAAATTTACAAAATTGAAACTGGTGAAGGAATAAGCGACTACGTGTTCCGTCTTAGAATGGAGCGCGCCTGTCATTTACTAAAAACAACAGACAAAAGGATATATGAAGTTGGCAAAGAAATCGGATATTTGGATTCAGCTTACTTTATCAAAGTATTTAAACGTCAGTTTGCCGTAACGCCTCAAGAGTATAGAGATAGCAATTAATAACATGACAAAATCCTATGTAAACTAAAAAAATCATATAGATCCACTCCCTAGTTCATTGGTAAAGTAACTCATGTAGAGATTTTATTATTAAGGGGAGATCAAAAATGGGTAAATTCAAAAAACCATGGTTGCTGCTCACGATTATAGCACTTATGGTGATCACGGCTTGTGGTGGAAACTCTGGTCAGAATGAAACAGCAAATAATGCCGTTTCAACCAACAACAATACAGTTAGTACTACTGAAAAAAGTGCTGGTGAGATCGCGTTCGAAACAGGTAAATATGATCCACCAATTGAGTTCAGCACGATATTAATGCCGAAGAAATACGTTCAAGGCGATACCAAAGAAGATAATGTTCATGATCGTTGGATGTTGGAAACCTTAGGTATGAAACATAAAGATACCTGGTACCCGGCTAGTGATAGTCAAAAAAATCAGAATCTTCAACTCGCTATTACATCTGGTGAGAAGCTACCTGATTTCGTACCTGTATCAACTGACCCTGTAATGACCAATCAATTGATCGATTCGGGCCAGTTTTTAGCCATCGATGAGCTATTTGAAAAGTATGCCAACCAAACACTCAAAGACCATGCAGCAAAGAACCCAGAATTGTGGTACCCCTTCACGAGAGACGGTAAGAAATACAACATGCCGATCCTCGAGTATACAGACAATGACGATCCTGTCCTATGGTTACGAGAAGATTGGATGGAAAAGTTGAATCTTCAAGCACCTACAACGATAGCCGAATTAGAAATCGTCATGGATAAATTTAAAAATGAGAACCCAGATGGATTAGCACCTGACAAAGTTTATCCGCTTGCAATCTCATTGAAAGGTGCAACGAACACATGGATGGGATCTCTCGATTGGTTGTTCGGAGCATACGGCACGATTCAGGAGCAATGGAACAAGGATGCTGATGGCAATCTTGAATACGGTTCCACTAATCCAGGTGCTAAATTAGCATTAGCGAAACTGAGTGAATGGATGGAAAAAGGATACATTCATGCAGACTCTGCATTGTGGGACGAAGGCAAGGCAGCTGAAATCTGGACACGTGGAGAAGCTGGTGTTCTACCAGGAGCAAACTGGGTACCGGATTGGCCAGCTTCAGATTTATTGAAAAACGTTCCAGGATCGAAATATAAAGCCTATCCAATACCCGCAGGTCCAGATGGAGATATAGGAACAAAATGGCAAAATTCTGGCGTTAACAGTAGTATGATGATTAATAAAGATGCCGAACATCCAGAAGCAATATTCCTATACTATAATTATCTGTTAGACAATCTGGCGAATCCAGCTGTTGGCAGTGAATACGAGTATGGCTTTGCCAAAGGGTACGATTGGGATATCGTGGATGGACAACCGACCAGCAATAAAGACAAAATCAAAGAATTCTCCAATGAGTTCCCTTTCTTAACCGGTCCAGCTCGAATACCTAGTCTTTATATGGAAACACTGGTTAAACTTGCAGACGGTATAGCACCGGAAACGCCTTACGAAAAGCTACAAGCTGAGTTCCGGAAACCTGAAAACTGGTATTCTGCCAAAGTCGTTATGTCGCAATTAGACATCCGCAAGCAAAACTATTTCACGGGTGCGGCGACACCTACGATGATATCGAAATGGAACTTATTGCGTCAATCCGAAATGGAAACATTTAATAAAATCATTTACGGGCAACTGCCGGTTGATTCATTTGACGAATTTGTAGCCAACTGGAAGTCCAATGGCGGTGAGCAAATCACGCAGGAAGTTAATGATTGGTTCAAATCTGTATCACAATAGAAACAGCTTCAAGAACTAATAGATTCATCTTAGCCTATGATGAATTTGAAAGAGGGACACTTTTGCAAAGTGTCCCTCTTTCTGATCATCTAAATGTCCTGCATTCAAGCATCACCAGTTTTAGTGCTTCGAATGAATATTTTAATAATCTCATTGATGATTAGGGGAATTAATCCTAATACGATAACCAATCCCCAATCCACAAGTGAGAGATTGTGCACTTTAAATGCTGAAGCTAGGAATGGTATTGTGATCACAACAAACTGTAGAACTAATCCTGTCACTATAGAACCAATTAAATATTTGTTTGTAAAAAATCCCACTTGAAATATAGACTTCGTTGCACTTCTCATCGATAATGAGTAGAACAACTGTGACGAAGCCAATACAACGAACGCCATCGTCCGTGCATTCATCATTGCATCTTCAGGGATATTCTCTGAATTTAAGCTATAACCAAATTCATGTAATCCCAAATAAAACGCTACTAAAGTTAAGATCCCGATCAATAATCCACCGATTACAGCACGGAGCCCCGCACCTTTTGCGAAGAAACTTTCTTTAGGATCACGAGGCTTCTTCTTCATGACATCTTTATCACCTGGATCAACACCAAGTGCAATAGCTGGTAAAGTATCTGTCACCAGGTTAATCCACAGAATCTGGGTTGGTAGAAGTGGTATCGGCCAAAAGAAGAGTATGGATGCCAATATCGCAACAACCTCCCCGAGATTACAAGATAATAGGAAAATAACAGATTTACTAATGTTCAAATAGATGTTTCGACCTTCTCTAATCGCATGGACGATGGTTGAGAAATTATCATCTGTTAAGATCATGTCACTTGCACCCTTAGATACATCTGTCCCGGTAATCCCCATAGCCACACCGATATCTGCGAATTTCAAAGATGGAGCATCATTCACACCATCACCCGTCATCGAGACAATATTTCCTTTCGCCTTAAAAGCTTTAATGATTTTCACCTTGTGCTCAGGCGAGACACGGGCAAAAACTCTATAGTTGCTAATTCTTCGTGAGAATTCTTCATCTGATAATTGATCAATTTCTGTTCCTGTCATACTTTGCTCGATGGATTCTGCAATTCCTAGCTGCTTCGCGATGGCTACTGCTGTGTTCTTGTGGTCGCCCGTAATCATCACTGAAGTAATTCCAGCTAACTTAGCTTCTCGTATAGAGTCTTTCACTTCAAGTCTTGGTGGGTCAATCATCCCAACAAATCCAATTACCGTAAGATCACGTTCCATCTCATCAGCACTAATAATATGATCCGTATCTTTATAAGCGGCACCAAGTACTCTTAAAGCCTCATCCGACATATTTTCGGCAGCCTTAAGATACTGTAACTTCATTTCCTCTGTTAAAGGAACTACCTTTCCATCCACATAGGCCAAGGTTGAAATTTGTAATAGTTGGTCTAATGCCCCCTTCGTGTGTACTCGATATCCATTTTCCATTTTGTTTAATGTTGACATTAATTTTCGATCGGAATCAAATGGTTTCTCAGCAACTCTTTTGAACTCCATATCTAGTGATCGTTTATTCAAATTATTCTTATCACCAAATGCAACTAATGCAACTTCTGTAGGATCGCCAGTCCCTTCACCGTTTTCAAAAGTGGCGTCTGAGCATAAGACAAGCGCCTTAATAAGTTCAACAGGAGCTTTATCCTTATCTAAGCTTTCATTAGGTTCTGTGAAATGTTTTACCACAGTCATTTTATTCTGTGTAAGTGTACCTGTTTTATCTGAACATATAATATTGACAGAGCCTAGCGTTTCGACGGCCGGTAGCTTCTTAACAATGGCATTGATCTTCGACATTCTGGTCACACCCAACGCCAACACAATCGCTACAATCGCTGGTAGTCCTTCTGGAATAGCCGCAACCGCTAAACTTATTGCAGTTAAGAACATTTCGAATAGATCTCTCTTTTGAATTAGAGCAATAATAAAGATAAGCACACAGATTCCAATTGCAATGAATCCTAGAGTCTTCCCGAGTTCCTCTAATTTCTTCTGTAATGGAGTTAACTCTTTATTATCATCATCAAGAATTTTGGCTATTTTGCCCATTTCCGTTTCCATAGCTGTTGCTACTGCAACACCTTCACCTCTACCATAGGTAACCAGCGTGGACATAAATGCCATGTTAGATTTGTCTCCAATTGGCGTTTGGGGGTCAGGATGAATATCGTCAGCTTGTTTGTCTGTAGGAACTGATTCACCTGTTAATGCAGATTCCTCAATTTGCAGGTTGGCGCTCTCTAATAAACGTAAATCAGCGGAGATAAATCTACCTGCATCAAGGATCACGATATCCCCGGGTACAATCAGTTCAGATTGAATCTCCTTTACTTCGCCATCACGTCTAACAAGGGCCCTCGGTGTCGTCATCTTCTGTAATGCTTCAATCGCTTTCTCTGCCTTATTTTCTTGAATAACACCGATGACCGCATTTAGTACAACGACGGCAAATATGATGATAGCATCCACGTATTCCCCAATGATAAGCGTCACTACGCCAGCACCCAGAAGAACATAGATAAGCATATCCTTTAATTGTGCAAAGAAAAGAGCGATCGTACTCTTCTTAGGTTTTCCCTTTAGTCGATTAGCTCCATATTGTTCAAGTCTAGCTTTAGCTTCCTCTGTCGTTAATCCATTAGTAGCATTGACTTGAAGTTCTTGTAATACTTCTGCTTGTGACTTTGAGAACCACATGATTAACACCTCTTATATTTATTTTTTACATTTCAAGATCATACTCAATATGGATATTCATGTTAATTACCACATACCCCATATCAATAAACATTAAACGATAATATTCTCTCCAATGCTTGACACTTTATCCACGAAATCCATACTCATCACTTCACAAGCTGAAACGGCTAGGCCGTCCTTTTAAAGGACGCCTAACCGTCTCTGCCGAAATATAAGATATAGAGTATGAAGTGAAACTTATACTTTCTTATATTTGAAAAAAAAGCCCCGAATACAATGAATTGTATTCAAAGCCATTAACAAACTAATCTAGGTATCACCAATTGTTCATAGCATGAAGAACCACCAGCTTGACCAATCGTTTAGCTCCAATAGTCCCTTGATGTTCGTACAGAATCAAAAAAGTCCCGGCCTGTGACCTGCAGTTCCATTATGGAACATACAGATTCACAGGCCAAGTCAATTTTCATTCATATATGTTCATTTCAACTCTTACCTAAATTCAATTATGATGTTTTTGATTTATTGTAAATATCCAATCCTACTGCGAGCAATAGAACGAGGCCTTTAATCCCTTGTTGCCAGTCCACACCTAATCCAATCAGAGACATCCCATTATTCATAACACCCATAACAAGACCGCCGATGATCGCACCGATGACGGTACCGATACCTCCTGTTGCTGAAGCTCCACCGATAAAGCAGGCAGCGATCGCATCCAGCTCAAAGTTCAACCCCGCTCTTGGTGTTGCGGAATTCAATCTGGCAGCGAATAATAGTCCAGATAATGCTGCCATTACACCCATATTAACGAACACCCAGAACGTAACACGCTTCGTTTTTACACCGGACAGGCTGGCTGCCTTCTCATTACCACCTATGGCATAAATATGGCGCCCCATGGTCATCCGCTTCATGACGAAAGAATAAATCGCGATCAATACTAGCAGAATAATAAGGATGTTTGGTATTCCACTATATTGAGCAAGCACGAAGGTGAATAAGTTAATCACAATAACAAGTGCTGCTGTCTTCGCAACAGATACACCGAGGGAAGTTTGCTCAAAACCGTATTTTGCTTGTGTTTTACGGATTCTGAACTCCTGATATACGAGAAGTGCAGATAAGATAACTCCAACAACCATCGTAAGAATGTGTAGCGAACTTCCACTGAACAAATCAGGAATAAACCCAGAGCTTATTTTTTGAAATGATTTCGGAAAAGGGGCAATTGACTGCCCATTCAGCACAATCATCGTCAAGCCACGGAATAACAACATTCCGGCCAGTGTTACGATAAAAGCAGGTATTTTGATATAGGCTACCCAGAAGCCCTGCCAAGCACCAACAAGCGCACCCATCAACAAAGATAGGATAACTGCAAGGACTGGATTCATCTCCCAATTGACCATCATAATCGCTGACAATGCACCGATAAAGGCAGCCACGGATCCGACAGATAGATCAATATGTCCCGTTATAATAACTAATACCATCCCGATGGCAAGTACCAGAATGTAGCTATTCTGGAGAATCAGGTTCGTTACGTTTAGTGGTTTAAGTAAGATGCCATCTGTAAGAATCTGAAATAAGATAGATATTAAGATAAGTGCAATAATCATGCCGTATTGGCGGATATTCTTTTTAAACAATTCACTTATGGCTCCCATATGGTATTACCCCCTGCTTCGTGTCATGTATTTCATTAATGTCTCCTGCGTCGCGTCTTGCCGTTCCACTTCTCCACTAATACGGCCTTCATTCATAATGTATATCCGATCACACATTCCGATAATTTCCGGTAGTTCGGAGGAGATCACCAGTACGCCCTTACCTTCAGCCGCCAATTGATTGATGATAGAGTAAATTTCATATTTAGCCCCTACATCAATACCGCGCGTAGGTTCATCTAGAATAAGAATATCCGGTTGCGTATAAATCCATTTACTTAGTACTACCTTCTGTTGATTACCACCGCTGAGATTAACTGTTTTTTGCAGAATACTTGGACTCTTGATGTTCAATTTCTTACGGTATTCCTCAGCGACCAGCACCTCTTCGTTCTCGTTAATAACTCCAAATTTAGAAATCTTCTGCAAATTACTCAAAGAAATGTTGCGTTTAATATCATCAATCAGAATGAGTCCATAATGCTTCCGATCCTCTGTAACATAAGCTAAACCGTTCTCCATCGCCTTGTTAATATCCGTTAAATGAACTTCTTTGCCGTGCATAAATGTCTGACCACTAATACGTTTACCATATGATCTGCCAAATACACTCATGGCAAGTTCTGTTCGGCCTGCACCCATCAGACCAGCAATACCGACTACTTCACCCCGTCGAATATGCAAATGTATATTATCAAGCATTTTGCGGTCCTGCTGCGTCGGGTGGTACACTTCCCAGTTACGGACTTCAAAGATGGTCTCGCCGATCTGTGGAGTACGCACTGGGTAACGATGAGTTAGATCCCGACCAACCATCCCCTTGATAATGACATCCTCCGTAACCTTGTCCTGTTTCATATCCAATGTCTGTATCGTCAGACCATCACGTAGTATAGTTACTGAATCCGCTATCTTCTCGATTTCGTTCAATTTATGCGAAATGATAATGGACGAGATCCCTTGTTTCTTGAGCTCTACAATAAGATCCAGTAGGTTCTCACTATCATCCTCATTAAGCGCCGCAGTCGGTTCATCAAGGATAAGTAGCTTCACTTCTTTGGAGAGTGCCTTCGCGATCTCTACCAATTGCTGCTTACCAACACCTATCGTCGATACCTGAGTAAACGGCGATTCCTTAAGGCCAACGGTTTGTAATAGCTTTACTGTCTTGACCGTCGTTTCGTTCCAGTTGATGACACCGCGCTTGGCTTGCTCGTTGCCCAGGAAGATGTTCTCCGAAATCGACAAATACGGAATCAGTGCAAGTTCCTGGTGAATGATAACGATCCCAAGGTCTTCACTATCTTTAATATCCTTGAACTGACAGACCTGACCTTTATATGAAATCTCCCCTTCATAGGTTCCATATGGATACACCCCACTGAGGACTTTCATCAGCGTAGACTTCCCAGCGCCGTTCTCACCACATAGAGCGTGAATTTCGCCTTCTTTTATCTTTAAGTTAACATCTCCGAGCGCTTTGACGCCGGGAAACGTTTTGGTTATTCCCTTCATCTCCAAAATATAGTCCGTCAATGCTTCTCACCCAGCTTTCCTTGTGACTGTAATAACGGAATCGGCAAGCGGCCTTTACAAGCCGCTACCCCATTCACATCTTTTTATCAATCTGATGAATTGTAATCTACCAGATCATTGCTTTTGGCCAATTACTCAGCTAGTTGCTCATTCGTATAGTAACCGCCTTCTACGAGTACCTTTTCTACATTTGCTGCATCAACCGTAACTGGCTCCAATAGGTAGGCAGGGACGATTTTCACACCATTATCATAAGTTGTCGTATCATTTACTTCCGCTTCTGTACCCTTAAGCACACTCTCGGTCATTTGTACTGCTTTTTTAGCCAATTCCCGTGTATCTTTAAATACTGTCTGTGTCTGTTCTCCGGCAAGGATAGATTTCACGGAAGCCAACTCAGCATCTTGTCCAGTTACTATAGGAAGCTTCTTATCTCCTGAACCGTAACCAATTCCTTTCAGTGAGGAAAGTACTCCGATACTAATTCCGTCGTATGGAGAAAGAACTGCGTCTAAATTATCGGATGCGTAATTCGCACTCAGTAGGTTATCCATACGTGCTTGCGCTGCCGCTCCATCCCAACGAAGGGTAGCTACTTGAGCCATTGTAGTCTGATTACTACGTACCACAAGCTTGCCAGATTCGATGTATGGCTGCAGTATAGACATAGCTCCATCGAAGAAGAAATAAGCATTGTTATCATCTGGGGAACCACCGAATAGTTCAATGTTGAAGGGCCCTTTGCCATCCTTCAGTCCAAGCTTTTCCTCAATGTATGAGCCCTGAAGTACTCCTACCTTGAAGTTATCAAAAGTTGCATAGTAATCTACATGTTCACTTTTTTTGATTAAACGGTCATAGGCGATAATTTTCACGTTCGCATCATGCGCTTTTTGTAACACATCCGTTAATGATTCGCCATCGATGGAAGCGATTACAATAGCATTCACACCTTTGGTGATCATGTTCTCAATTTGTGCTACCTGATTCTCAATAACATCCTCAGCGTACTGCAAGTCCGTACCGTACCCCAGAGCTTCGAACTCTTTCACCATGTTGTTGCCATCATTTACCCAACGCTCCGAAGATTTGGTCGGCATGGCAATCCCAACTTTTCCGTTAGCACCATTGGTACTACCACTTGAACCATTTCCATTACCACAAGCAGATATAATGAGTACGAATGCCATCAGTAACATCATCCACGAATATTTCTTCATTCCTGCATTACCCCCTACAACTATATTGTTGTCTTTACGAAGCATTTGCTCCATCTGACAAGTTGAGTATAGCAAGATAAGAAGGATATCGTATTTACACTAAAACTACTATTTTTATAAAAAACAAACCTTTGTTAACGCTTTCAAAAAGGGCAAAAAAAAGAAGATTCTATCCGATAGAAAGAACTATAGACATGTTGCTATAGTTCTTTCTATCTAAATAGATGAATCTTCCTCTGGAAGCACTCCTTTGCGGAATTGGAGCGGTGATACTCCCGTTTGCTTTTTAAAAGCAGTACTGAAATAATGCTGAGTCTCATAACCAGAACGCTCTGCAACCTCATTAATGCTCATATCCGTAGAATTCAGCAGTTGAGCTGCTTTGCGAATTCGGATCTGTGTCAGATAAGTACCAAAGGATGATCCTACCTCTTGTTTGAATAGCCTGCTGAGATAGACTGAGGACGTCTTCAACATCCCTGCCATGGACTCAAGATTCAAACCGTACTCACCATAATGCTCTAACATATATTGTTTGGCTCTGCGAACGATCGGTGATAGAGGTGCCTCTCTGGACAAGTTAACTCTGCATCTACGGTAAATGGTGGATAATTCCGTAATCCCCCCATCTACAGCTTCAATACCGACTTCAATAGCAATTTTCAGGTGTGTACGCACCTCCTGCTCCACCCGTGCCAACATCGCTTCTGAAGCTCCGTCCCATAGCAGAATTACAATTAGACCCGTTGAATCACGGAACATAGCCTTGGGATAATCGCTTAATAACTCCAGTGTAATATTCTCAATGGCGAACAAGAACAACTGCCGTTCATTCTCCTTCATCCCTGAATTCTGTACTTCCGTTCTCCAGCGAATAATTCCTAACAGTTCAGGACGCACTTGAGGTAATTGTAAAAAAGGCAGCTGTTCCATAATCTCCTGTTGACTCAGGTTCCCATCTAGCCATTCCTGACAGAAACGTTCGCGTAGTAACGGGAAGTTCTTCAGAATTTGCTTAGAGGCTTGCTTCAGATGTAGACTCTTCTGGCGTTCTTCCTCAAGTTCATCCCGTAGCCCCCGCATAATCTGCGTTAACTGCAACGGATCAGCAGGCTTCAGAATATAATCATTCACCTGCAGTCTGATCGATTCCTGTGCATACGTAAATTCATCGTGGCCCGTAACGACTACAATTTTACAGTCAGGCAACTGCTCTCTAAGTCTCTTCATCAACTCGATCCCATGCATAATCGGCATATTCAGATCTACGAGAGCAATATGGATACCGTGCTGTATCGCATTCTCAAGCGCTTCTTCCCCATCCTCCGCTTCTGTCACGACCGTTAGCCCTAATTCTCCCCAGTCTACGGATCGCTTAATGCCTTCACGGATAATAGCTTCATCATCTGCAATCATAACCTTCCAGAATCCCATATCGTGTGACCTCCAAGTACATGACTCTTATTGCACAACCATAACATTATGTTCTCTTACGCGTGTTATAACTATCGCGAACAATAGGGTGTCGTACAGTGACCGTCGTTCCTACTCCTAATTCACTATCCACTTGAAGACCATATTCTTGGCCATAAGTAAGTCGAATTCGTGCCTGGACATTCAGAATCCCATACCCACTACCTTCACCACCAAGTAAGTGATGTTCAGTTATACTAGCATCAGATTCTCCCCCCACACTCTCTAATTTACGTCTTATCATGGAGAGTCTTTCCGGTGGGATACCCGCTCCGTTGTCCTTTACGATTAAGTATAGATTGCCTGTTCGTTCTGCGACTTCAATAGTAATATGACCTGGGCCTCTACGCTCCTTAATCCCGTGGTAAATCGCATTCTCCACAATCGGCTGTAGCAGTAACTTCAATACAAACAGTTCTTGCAACTGTGGGTCTGCATCAATGCTATAGGCAAGCTTACTACTATATCGAACCTGCTGGATTTTCAAGTAACTAATAATATGCTCCAACTCATCAGCCAACGGAACAATATCACTTCCCTTGCTAAGCCCCAGACGGAATAACCTAGAAAGTGACTGTACAACCTCCGCTATATCCTCAGCTCCTTTGCTACGAGCCATCCAATGTATCGTATCCAAGGTATTATACAGAAAATGCGGTTTAATATGAGCTTGTAAACTTCTTAGTTCCGCTTCCCTCTTCTGTCGTTCCTGCAATTCTGTCAAAGAGAGTAAGCGAGCAATTTGTGCCAGCATCTTATTAAAGCTTCGTCCTAGCATCCCTATTTCATCAGAACGCTCCCCCCAATAGCGGATCGTTAAATCGCCGGATTCCGCCTTGCTCATAAAAGACGCGAGTTGACCAATCGGACGGGATATCGAATATGCTAAATAAAAGGAGGCTGTCATCCCCAACATACAGACCACAAATACAAAGGTAACCACATTAAACGTTATTTCCCTGATACCATATGCGGATTCATCCATTGGAAAGACACCCATTGTAGTCCACCCAGTAAATGGCGATGTCCTATAAATCAGTTGTAATTCCCGATCATCTACTATCTCAGAGATCATACCTGAAGTATCCTGGAACAGCTCCATCGGAATATTATTTATTAACGGATGTGACGGTGCATAAATAATATTCCCACGATCATCCACGACCGTCAGATAACCTGTTTTACCAAGCGTAACATCTCTGGCTGTCTCCGCAATTACACGAAGTTTCAAATCCACGAGCACGACACCTTGTACGACTTGAGTCTCAGGATCAATGATGGCCCTTACAGCAGACACCACTTCATTCTCCCTGTAATCCGCATGTGATAACACGGTTCGCGCATATGGTGAACCAATGATTTTGAAAATCCCCTTATTCATAACCGCTTCCTTATACCATGCTTCATCAGTTAGGCTAGTGCCTGCACGGGTATACATCTCGTTACTGATGAAATCCCCTTCGCTATTCACAATCATAATCCCTGCAATTTCAGAGCTTAGCGTCGTAAAGCCCTGAAGAAACTTGCTGATATTATATTCGGCAGATTCACCATTATTTATCTCATTATCCCCTGAACGCTCTTGCTTCTTATGACCATCCAAGAATCTCTGCACACCTGGATCAAACGAAATGAGGTACGAAGTCTTCTGTAAATTCTCAAATTCATTCTCCAGAGCCACATTGACTTTACCGATCAGTTGCATGGTATTCTCGTTACTCTGTTTCTCGACAATTCGATCTACACTCCAACCGATTAAGAGACCTAATCCGATGGATGGCAGGATGCTAATGAGTAGAAAGTGCACAATAAGCTTATAACGAATCGGTAGATTATTGAGCATAATATTGATCCACATTAGCCCTGGTAACCACATCGATGCCGGTATCTACCTTATCCGGGACTGGCAAGAGTTCGTTATGGGAATAGGCTGAAGGTTCATCGGCAAGACCACGATGTAGTTGAAACAATTCCATCAGCGACCAATATCCCATATTCCAAGTGCCTTGAGCCATGGTAGCAGAGATCGTTCCTTCTTTCACCAGATCAAGAGTACCCTTATCCGTATCAAAACTGATGATACGCGGTGATGAACCCTTTCCCTTATATGCTTCTACCGCTTCAGCGACCCCAATTCCCCCATTCGATTCAGTAGCGAAGATACCTGCGAGATCAGGGTATTGAGATAATACCCATTCTGCTGCCTGTCTAGAGTACACTTGATCTCCTCGTCCATCCTCAAGAGCAACGACAGTCATCTGAGGATATTCACTTGTAATCGTGTCACGGAAGCCATCTGTGCGCTCCTGATGATTATGCTGATCGAGTGTTGTCACAATCGCGACAGCTCCCTTGGCATCCGTAAGCTCAGCCATGGTACGCGCCGCCTCTATTCCAGCATTGTAATTATCCGTTCCAAGGAAGGAATAGGCTTTGCTGTCAGGGGCACCTGAATCAAATAACACAACCGGTATACCGCTTTCAACAGCCTTGTTGATCGTAGCGGTAAGCAGCTTGGAGTTCACCGCTGAGATGGCAATTCCCGCCGGCTTCTTGGCGATCACCTGTTCAAGTACCGTCATTTGTTCATTGGCATCATGCTGGGTAGAGCCATGATATTCCACCGATACATTCAATTCTTCCGCCCCGTCCTCGAAGCCTTTAAGTACACTTTTCCAATAGTCAATGCCACTCTGGAATGTCACCATAACATAGGTATCCTCTATATTTCCACGCAGTCCTGTCGTATCCCACGGTTCAGTTGATTGGGCCTGTAGCTTATAATTCAACACATATACGATGAAGATTCCGATTAGCAGGACATACACAAGCCACAGTTTTTTCATCATGTAACCCCTTTCAATCATGAATAAGATGAACTAAACCCATGCTCATCATACCCTTTTACTTTTACAAAATAAACATCTTCTTAGTGGAAAATAGGAACAAAGAGGCTTCACAGAAGTCTCCTCCGTAAAGCCTCTCCTGCCTTTAAGATTATACTATCCATTTAACAAGAGCTCTTTAAGTAACTTAATATGCTTTCTTTCTCCAGCCATGACAAGGGTCATATCAGCAAGTAATACATCATTCGGTCCTGGGTTGACACTTTGTTTATTCTTCTGAACCGTGGCAAGGATCGTAGCACCTGACCTTTGACGCACTCCCATTTCAGCGATAGTTTTATTTACACACTTGAAGTGTGGTTCCACTTTGCACCATTCAATAATTAACTCTTCAAGGGATATTTCAACCGTTTCTAAAGCTTTTGGCTTATAGCTCATTCCACCAATAATAGCCGCAATCTGTCTTGCTTCCTCATCTTCTAAGGTTACTTGTGAGATGCTTTCCTCCGGATCATTATCTTCGAAGTGATATAATTCTCTTCTACCATCATCATGAATAACAATCACAATTTTATCACCTGAACTCGTTTCAACCTGAAATTTCCTGCCGATTCCCGGTAGATCCGTTTCTTTAATAATACTCATTTTTCAACATCCTCCGTATATCCTAGTTTTTTTGCCTTTTCTTTTGGTTTGCTCCATTTGAAAATTTTATTTAAACCACTATAAATATGCTTAGATTCTTTTGCCAACAGTGGCCCTAGAATAGCCAAGATTAGTACATAAAGTGCAGAAAACGGCTTCAATAACGGCATTAGTCCAGCTGTTATACCTAAATTAGCAACAATAATGGTAAACTCCCCACGTGCCATAACGGTAAGCCCGATATTCGTAGAAGCCTTATGGGACAATCCCGCCTTCCGGCCTGCTATCATTCCTGATACCACGTTAGCTATGATGGTCAGTACAACGGCACCGATAGCCATCCATGCAGCATCACCTAAGGTTAATGGATCAATACTCAATCCAAAACTGAAAAAGAAAACAGCTCCGAAGAAATCCCGAAATGGAATAACAAGTTGCTCTATTCTTTTACTATGTTTCGTTTCAGATAAAGCAAGGCCGAATAATAACGCGCCAATTGCTTCCGCTACATGCAGCTTTTCTGAAAAACCTGCAATGAAGAACAACAAAGAAAATACGACGATAATAAAGATTTCATTTGAAGTAATATTTAACAGCTTATTTAATAGAGGAGTCCCTACTTTTGCAATAATAAAGAACAAGAGCATATAGCCCATAGAGATCCCAACAGATAGGAGAATTCCTCCAATGGATGTTGCTCCTCCAAGAAGTAGCCCTGACATAACTGATAGGAACACAGCAAGAAAAAGATCATCGAATAAAACCATTCCTAATATTAACTCTGTTTCTGAATTACCTGTGCGTCTAAGATCAACCAATACTTTCGCTACAATTGCAGTTGACGACACAGATAGCATACCTGCAATGATCAGGGTTTCATACAACGGGAAGTCTACCAATAAACCATAGACTAATCCAATCACGAAATTCAATACAACGTATATTGTTCCTCCAAATACAATATTACGGCCGGACTTGACCAGTTTCGAAACGGAGAATTCCAATCCTATGTAGAATAGAAGAAACAAAACTCCTATACGTCCTAGGAATGAAATAATCTCCTCACTCTCAATAAATGTGAAATCGAGTATACCAATTGATGGCGCATGTGGTCCGACTACCATTCCAAGTATAATTAAAAATGGTATAATGGATATCTTTAATTTTCCAGCCAATAAAGAAGCAATTGCTATTAATAATAAAGCGGTTCCAACCTCAAAAATCATATGATCCATACAATGTGTTCTCCCTCCCTATTTATGTTGAAACTAATCTTACATTATACATGATCGAGCATTGGTAACCAAGTTTATTAATGGAAATACTGAACCAAAAAAAGACAATCCGATAATTAGTCCCTTTAGTAAGGTGACTTATTTCAGAATGTCATATTGCTGACACCTACTTTGAGTTTGTTCGTATCGTATTTCTCCTCATTTCGCCAATGCTGCTATATCAGTGATCTCATGTTGAATCTCATCCTTTATACGATCAATGATAGAACAGTCTAAAGAATGTGTATAGATTTCTTCTAATTCATCTTGAATCGCTTTGGCTTGGGTTAGATATTGAATCGATTGTTGCATTTGAGTGCTATATCTCTCCTTGATTACACCAATAACTTCCGCATGGACTTCATCCGTTCCAGGATCTATACAACGTGTATACATATCCACGACTACATCGGTGGCCCGATCCGGGAAGTATTCATGTGGTGCTGTACTATCGAATATGGCAAAACCTAAATCCCTTGCGATGACCATATCCAGACTGTTGGAATCGAAACCACAATGATAGATTTCAATATCGAAACCTCTCTCAATCCCTGCAGCAGCTATCTTCTTGAGCATCGTAGATTTACCAGATCCTGGTCGCCCTTTCATGAGATACCTCTTCAATCCTTGGGTCAGGTTAGGCACATAATCCACTGCACCTGTGTGAGTGGCAGCACCCAAGAAGCGATGATCTACTCGGCTTTCCTTCTGGAGTCTTCTATCACCATAAAGTGTATCCACATATTCATTCGTCAACTCATTAGCTTCTTGAAAATTCATATGTGCGATATATAGTGCTTCCCATTCATCATGAATACGAAGTGCTTCTGCGAATCCAGCATATGCTTGTTGATAGATTTGTTCCATCTGATCATTCAATCTTGTTATTGTTTCCTGTTGTTGATTTAAGAAAGTTAGGTCACAAGCATCTCCCAAATCGATATACTGCAAGGTGCCTTCTGTCAGTACCAGATTATTGATGTAATCATCTTTCCCCACGATCATCCCGATTTTCAAAAGAGGAATAACTACGCTATCCAGAGACTCATTATCCGCAGCACTATGAATACGCCAACACTCATATCCGAACGATGTCATAACCTTAGCCATACTCTGAATCAAATCAGACTTTACCGTATCTGAAGGCCCTAACAGGATATAAATACGATCTAAACCTTGTAATGATGATTCCATCAAACTCACGAAACCATGTGCCGTATTACCACCAGCATAGAAATCTTTGATCGTCCCAACCATCGTCACCACGCCCTTCTCAGCTAATACCTCTCTTACATCGTATTATTTACTAGCCCAGAATGTGCATTCAAAAAAAAGATGAACAGCAGACATCCTGCTTATTCATCCGTTCTCTTTGTTCTGAATCTTTGCACTTTATAATTCTGGAGGTTGTTCACCATATGTAGCCCAATCATCTCTCGAAGGACCATATACACCCGGAACCGTTAGCCCAGCTTGGCGCATAAGTACCGTCATTTGTCCACGGTGGTGTGTCTGATGCTTGATCACAATATCAAGGGTGTTTGCAATGGTCCACATCTCACCATACATATCTACCTCTTCATTAAGTGTTGCATCGGTCCACTGAGCACGGATTGCCGCTACGATCGCAGCACTAGAAGTACGATATGCTTCTGCCATTTCACGAGCTACTTGCGGAACTTGTGCTTCCTCGGCAATAGCCTCAAACTTAAGTCCTGTTCGTCCTATCATTTCTCCAAGCGATGTAACGACATGCCATGCAATCCGACCAAGTGTCCGATCTTTCGGCGATACTTCCTGTTTAAGCGATTCATCTGTAAGTGCATCTAATATCTTTTGCGTAGATTCACTCTCTTGTTCCCAATGGGTTAGAATTCTTTCAACGGTTATGAGCATGTAATCGCCTCCATCATAATGGTTATATTTCGGTAAATTTCTTACAACTAAATATTACAATACTTAGGTACCTCATATCAAATACTCATTAATTTGAATGTAAGAAGTCTTACCAGGGCAAACTGATGACCAAATGATCATTAGAAAGGTTATGAGATGATGCCAATCGCTAACATTCAAGGAAATGCCCTGTATTATATTGATCGCGGACAAGGAACACCTATTCTTTTTATACATCCACCTGTACTTACAAGTTTGAATTTCACCTATCAGATTCAGGGGTTATCACCGCATTTTCGCACCATTGCTTTTGACATTAGGGGACATGGTAAGAGCGAACCGTCTCAACAGGCGATCACTTATCCATTGATCGTTGAAGATATTAAATGTTTGATGGATCAGCTTCATATTGATAAATGTTTCTTATGTGGGTATTCAACAGGTGGCTCGGTAGCTCTAGAATTTCTCCTTACCTACCCTGAACGCGCATGGGGTGGCATCATCATAGGTGGAATGTCCGAAGTGAACGATTGGCGGTTATGGAAGAAGATCTGTCTAGGTGTTGCTTTCGCTAAACTTAATGCAATCGGAACGATCGCTCTTTCGCTTGCCATAGGACAATCAACCAATATGTCTTTGCTCTATAAGTTATTCTTAGATGCCAAAAAAGGAAATGCCCAAAATGCAGAACAGTATTATCGATATAGCCTGGCGTATAACTGTACTTCACAGCTACACAACATTCATCTTCCTGTCCTACTTACATATGGAGAAGAAGATAAGCATTTTCACCCCTATGCCGCTATGTTACATCAACAATTACCCATGAGTGAGCTTGTTTTCTTTAAAAATACCGATCATCGTATCCCCACAAAAGCGCCTAGTTCATTAAATCAGCTGATTGAAACGTTTATCCACCGTACCAGCCACATTTATAGATAAATGATCTCAATTTTCAGTCGATTCACTCTACATTTTCAAATCTTGGTATACACGTTAAGTGGGAGATTCATAATCCCTTCGCTCTCCCACGCAGTGATAAGTGGCAACAGGCCTTCCTTGCGGTACATGATGACGATACCACAATCTCCACCACCTGCTCCGGATGATTTGGCTGCACCATGATAGGTTTCTGCTACATCACATAATTGGGTTAACGCAGGAGTCTCAATCGTTACCCCCGTATCTTTGCTCATTCGAAGCAACAATTGACGGTTTCTTCTGATTTGATTCTGTATGGTTCCAATATCTCCAGCATAGAATGCGTTAATCATACGATTAACGCATACAGTACTTTCCTCTAAAAAGATGTCGTAAGCCATCTGATCACGCTTCCGTTTGGTCGTGACCTGATCCACCAAATCAGAAGTTGATGCAGGAGAGCCCGTCCAGCCAATCACTAAACGTAAATCTTCTGGAGGTGTTAGTGGCGTAATGGAGAGATGCGGCCAATCCATCTGTATCATCTCTTTCACACTTCTATTCTCCCCTTGTCGCTCCAGAACCCATGCTCGATCAAAAGTAGTGTATGCTAACCATCCCCCATACACGCTTGCCGCAACATCCCCGCAAGACCCATTACTTTTAATCGATAGATGAGCTAATGCAGCCAGTTTGAAGACTGCCACATTGGTATCCGTTAAACCGTAATAACGACATAAAGCTCTTACTGTAGCTACAGTGACGGCCGCACTCGAGCCTAAACCATATTTCCGCCCTTTTGAACTATCTAATTCACTATCAACCGTTAAATGATAGAATGAGAGCTCTTTACCAAATTCTTTGGCATAGCTTTCGGTTATATTAATGGCTGCTAATATATAGTGAAAAGGATTCTCTCGTTTATCCAATACTAAGAGGTCATTATGGCGTCTCCATAACACAGGCAAATTGCCATATTGAAAAGAAGTTAGACTTCCGACATGTTCTGTTTGTTCTAGTGATACGGTAATAAACTGATCTACTGCTACAAGAATGGCAGGGTGCCCTGGTTCAACGACCGCATACTCTCCCGCGATATACAATTTTCCGGGTGCAGAAGCTTCAATCATCATTCTTAGGTTCCTTCCTTCGTAAGACTTACACCATTTATTCAGCTATGACCTGCAAAGCTTGTCCTGGTCCAGCAATAATTAATTGTTCTGGATCGAATATTTCTGCCAGCTTAGTTTTAATCTTATCACTATCGGATAAACGGCATAACACCTTAACATTAGGACCAGCATCCATCGTAAAGTAACATGGAATACCCTCATTACGTAATTGCCTCACCATTTGCATAGCCATGATGCTATTGGGTTCCCAATAGGATAGCGGTGGATTGGCACCTAACATCGTACCATGCATTTTCATCCCATTACTTTCCGTAATCTCGCCTACCTTTTGGAAATCACGCGTACGAATGGCTTCTTTGATCTCCACCAAATCTTTGGCAGTACTTTCCAACCAGCCAGCATAGAAAGGTGACGTTTCAACGGTGTTCTTCATGCCAATACGACTTGAGATCGCTTTTCTTTGGCTGTTAACGACAATAACTACCATTCCGATATCCCAGTTAGCATCATCAATCGGAACAGCGTAAGAATCATCTGCAGATGTCCCCATCTGCCATTCGACAAAACCACCATATATACTTCTAGTAGCCGAACCGGAACCCCGACGAGCATATTTCGATAGTTCTTTGGGATCTAAATTAAGGCCATATGCCAAATTAGCCGCACCCGCTAATGCTGCCATTCCCGATGCAGAAGATGCCAGCCCCGCAGACGTTGGGACATAATTGGTACTTCTAATGACAGAAGGTGTCTGGATCCCGGTAGCTTCTCTGAACAGATTCAAGAACCGACTCACCTTCTCAGTTGCTGCTACCGATTGTAAAGTATTGTTTAAGTAAAAAATATCTTTCTCCGCCCCTGTTGCTAAGGAAACTGCGGTTTCAGTATAAAAGGCATCGAGTGTCAGTGAAAGACTACTACTCGTTGGCAAAATAACCTCTTCATTGCGCTTTCCCCAATATTTGATTAAGGCGATATTGGTATATGCACGGACCTTTTTCTCAATCATCAAACGACTCATCTCCCATTCGATACACCCAAGTATTGACCGCTCCAGCTTCTAGCAAAGCTTGTGCAACTTGATTGGCCATTTCCTCATCCGATGCGAGCGCAATCATACAACCTCCGCGTCCGCCGCCGGTTAATTTAGCTCCTAAAGCACCAGCTGCCAGCGCCTCTTCAACCAAGTCGTTAAGAATTTCATTACTGACTCCTAGAAATGATAAACTTTCATGCGCACGACTCATATATTGTCCTAATTCTACAGGACGATTGGTTTCAATGGCTACTTTCGCTCGTTTGGCTAATTCACCTAAGTAATGGATTTTCTCCTCCGTCTGAACAGGAGATGTTTGACGCAATAAGGAAATACTCTCTATAGCTTCTCTAGTCTTACCTGTAACACCGGTATCTGCTACAACCAAATAAGCATTCAGTTGAAGTGGAAAAGCTTCATTAGGCTGCCCCTTCTTATAGTAAAGGGGTTCCTTGCCACTTGTCATTGCTGCATCAAGGCCACTTGGGTTCCCATGAGCAATCACTTCAGAAATATGAGTCAATTCCAATAGTTTGGCTGTGGATAATGGCTGATCGAAATAATTGTAAAGAGCACGGATGGTCGCAACAGCAACAGCGGCGCTTGAGCCCATCCCTCGTTCTGGTGGGATGGTACTTTCTATCGTAATGCTGAAATTGGTCAGTGGCTGTTGCAATTCCGTTACCGTTGATGTGATGACAGTCGACAAGCTGAGCAACCTATCTGGTGCCTGCGCGAGTGAACCGTTATAGAATACACAATCTAACATGACCGGTCCTGAAGTTTGCTTAATCGTCGTCTCGATGGAAGCTGCCGGAAAAGGGATGGCTACAGCCGGTTCTCCATAGACTACAGCATGTTCTCCCATGAGAATGATTTTACCATTTGCTCTACCTGTTGCTATCATAACCTTACTCCTTTTTTATAAGTGGATGTTCAAAAACACATTATAAACCAACTAATTTCTCAATAATCCATGGGGCTGCATATAAAGTCATAAATTGTATACCATAATTCACGCCCATTTTATTCAATGTTCCACAAGTAATCCCAATCAACAAGACACCAAATATATTAATGACCCCAGCATCCATGTAAGCTAACAATAATATAAAGGAAATAAATAATCCTAACACAGCTTCATGTGGAATTCTAGTTAATACAAATTTTGAAATTCGGCCTGCATATCTAATGATGATTACATAGGATATGACACTTGAGATGATTGCCCCAACCACAATAGCCCACACGAATTCCCCTCTACTCAAAATATGGTGAAGGTTATGATCTATCGTAAAAATGGGTGGTGCATTAAACAAGGCTCCTCCGGGTCCGATCGCTGTTGGCGACAAAGGAATCCCTAAGGCGATCAAAGGAATGATAATGCCTGAAAGATAGGTAGAATGCGCTAAAGCGCTCATTGTCGTGATCGCAGTAGATGCTTTCTCGACTGGATCTTTCTTACGTTTCGCCACAGCCTCACCGAAAAGAATGACTAGACCAACTGGACTTAACACAAATATGAAATTAGACACGAGCGATGCTAAAGACGCTGATTTCAATTCTTGTCTAGATAAGATTTTGAAAGGATTTAATGTTCTCTCAGCATTTAAATCGTTAGGAATTGTGATATTCTTCAATTTGTCTGTCAACATGCCTGCCCGAGTCTGCTTATTCAATAAAGAAAAGAGCGAAATAACTAGTGGACCAATGGTGATCCCCAAGAAGAATGAAGTGGTGATATTACTACCTTCTGCTACCACGCCGGTTCCCCAATACAGATGACGTAAACTTTGGAATAACATCGCTAAAGGTATAATACTGAATAGTGCTAATATTTTATGTTTGCCGATCAGGGATAGAAAGACTGCCCCGATAACGAATAAAAGTGGTGCATAAGGTTTAATGGTGGTAGCGAACGGTGTCAATAAGTTAGCCAGTAATAAAGCAACTGGAATAGAAATGACAGTTCCGATTAAAGAGCCAGCAGCCATTTTCTTGATTGTAATGGTGGATAAACCACGATTCTTCAAATATAAAGCATGTTCAATCATTGGACTGGACATAACCCCACCCGGTAAGCCTACAAGTGCCGTTGGCATAGCATTCGTTAAGTTCAACGTAATAACAGCTGAGATAAAAAAGGTCAATACGACAATAGGTTCTGTTCCAGCTAAAATAATGGCTAAGGTAATCGGCATTAACACAGATGTTTCATCCGTACCTGGTACAAAGCCTATAAATGTATATAATACGACCGCCACTATAGCAGCGACAACCATTTGAATAAATAATGAAATATCCATTTTATAATTTCTCCTTACCCTCTATCTTGTTTGTCTTCTTCTTGATTCTCCTCCAACGTAAGGATACGTTTCGGTTTAATTAAGACTGTTGAAATAATAAATCCGATGACTGCACCCGCTAGACCAAAGAGTAATTGACTAGTTCGATTATCACCTGGAGCAAGGAAATAGGCTCCCATCGTTGAGACACTAGCAATCATAATTGCCAATACTAAACTTTTTAACTCGACAACGTCTCCCCATACCTCAACCATGTTTATTTTATCTTTCATTATATCCATTCACCTTTCTCAATTTCTATCATTCATTAATAATACCTATGCAAACAACCTATCACCACATCCTTATACATCTAATTGAGAATAGTTATCAACAAAATAATATTACACTATAATGAGATAATGAGCAAAAGTACAGAAAATAACCCGATCAGGCCTAATGGTCCGCCAGTCGAGTTAGTTTCTGTTATTACCCACGCTATACATTTCCTTTAACATTTCTTATTTTTATTTTCCATTTGATGTATGTTTGATACCTCATTATTATCTTTTGTCAGAGATGGTGTATACAGTTTTGTGATATCAATACCCAGTTGTTCGCATAAGTACTTAATATCCAATTTTATCATAGGCTATTAATAATTTGTTCACTCCTCTTAATTGATATATTTCAACTAAATACATTCTCAAGTAGCCTCTTCAAACTCTCCCTCTCGAAGGGCTTTATAAGATATCTCCTTGCACCAACCTCGTAAGCCTCTCTAGCGTAATGACCGGTTCGTGCTACAAGAATAACATGAATCTCAGGAAGAATTCCCTGTAGCTTTCTAGTGAAGGACAGTCCATTCATCTCCATCATCTCTACAGCAATAATCACCACATCAGGCGCGCTTCGCGTTATATCCAATAATGCTTCTTGAGGCTTTGTATAACATCCTTCGCACTCCACGATTGCAATGGTACCCACCATCTTTTCGATGGCTTTCAGATCATCGATATTGTCATCAACAACCATCATTTTAAGCACTCCGACAGATTCACCTCTCTTACCTTGACACCCAGAATGTTTGACTGTACCTAAGTCTACATTTCGTCAATGAAAGAATAATGATAAACTTTCGGTAAAAAAACTAAAAAACCGCTCAGTATCTAGCTTCGCAGGTTTACAAAAAGCGATATAACATTTATCACATTCTATCAAGATTGAATATTATTTGAGAATACAGAACAACCAGTTCCTCCGAAGGACTAATTCCAAGCTCTTTCCGCAGCACTTTTACATACTCCACATACTGTCTGATCAAAGAAACCTTGTCCTTTTGTGCATGATATGTCTTCAAGAGCAATCGAATAACCTCTTCGTCCAATTCATCACGAGCTAGCAGTTTTTGAAGAAAAGCATACATCCTCGAAAATCGTTCTATATCATTCATGGCCCACAGAAAAGCCTTCTAGATATCGAAGGCATCAATAGCATATTCGCTAACCTCGGCGCTACAGCTCCAAGGGTCATAACCATGATCTGCTTACGAATAAGTGGTACTGCTTGCAGATACGACATCACGAATAGAGTCATACCCACGATGGCTTGAATATAAAGATAACCAATAGTTTGTTAAATGCATGAAAAACGTAAAAATCGGTATGAAGCTTTCGTTTTCTAAATGACAGATAGGAGATGAATAGCATAAGATTTACCTAAACTCATGTAGTGCACTCCTAAAGATCTGACTTATTTCTTTCACTTGATTCAAAAGTACTATATTCGATACTTTTTTTTGAATTTCCCTTTTATAAATTTACTTAGAATTGTCTAATAATTGAAATAGTTATATAAAACAATTTTAAAATTGATTCTACTATATTAACTTATGTGCATACCATTTATCCCCTCTGAATCTCCACGTAAAGACCACTCCACGAATACCCCATTCAGCTACCATGGCTACCCATACTCCCATAATTCCGAATCCAAGTGTTATTCCTAGAATATATCCAAGGATCACGCGGAATAACCACATCGATAGCAAGGAAGATATTGAGGTGAAATTCGAATCCCCTGCTGCACGTAAGGCTGACGGCATAATAAAGCTAAATGACCACAAGAACGGTTGAGCAATTGCAATTAATAAAGTGAGTGCGAAGATCGATGGTATAATCTCTTCCGGTGGCGAGAACAACTTCACGATGAATGGAAAGCATGGCAATATGATTGCCGTTGCTAACACGAAGAACACCGTGGAGAGACCAATAAACGATTTAATAAATTTTCTCGCATCCTGAACATTCCTTCGTCCAATAGACTGACCAACAACCGTGACCACAGCAATGCTAAGTGCATTCCCACCGATTTGAAATAATAGTGATATCGAGCCACTGATGGCATTGACCGTCATCGCAAGGGTCCCTAAATGGACAATAAATGTCTGTGTTAACAGTTTTCCTCCATTAAAAAACATTTGTTCTGCAGCGAATGGAATCCCGATGAACATAATTTTTTTTAGAATAGAGAAATCAAGATGTAGCGCATTTCTTATTTTGAAACGTAACGTCTGATTATATTTCAACATATAGATGATCGAAGTAACCATTCCCAATATCCTCGCTAGAATCATTGAGATCACTAGACCCATAACACCCATATCAAAAATTGTGATTAATACAACATTCAGAATTAAATAAGTGATATTCATAATTAATGATAGTCCCAAGCAGGCTTTAGTCTCTGCAACCCCACGGAGCACACCATTCACAGCTTGAAATATCGCAATAAATGGATAGGAGATACAACTACCGATAAGGTAAATTCTCGCAATATCGAAGACATCTGCATCCGCATTACCAAATAACAAGTTCAAGGTAGGCGTGTGGAACAAGATAACGACTGCGCTAATAAATATAGATAATATAGCAACTGCAGAAATAGCCTGTGAAGCAGCCCTCGATACCATCTCTTGGTTCCCACTACCTTTATACTGGGCAACAATAACGGTACCACCTGTAGCCACAGCGACAAATACGTTAATCAAGAAAATATTCAGTGAATCCACCATACTCACTGCGCTAACAGCAGCTACCCCTGATGAGCTAATCATCGCTGTATTCAGTAAACTCATTAATATCAGAAATGCCTGGTCCACAAGTATTGGAACAATGATAGCAATGATTTGTTTGTAATCTATCGATTCCCCTGTAAAATACTTATTTAACAAATAAACTGTTTTTTGTTTCATACCCGAACTTATAACGCTCATCTTATATCACTTCTTTGGTTGTATTATGTTCATTGTCATCGTTGATCATTGAGCTAACTCGCATCATTATACCACTCCTACCAAAATATCGCAGTGATAAGTATTCCTACAAGAATTTCGTCACCAACAAAAAAAAGAGCGGTATCTCACCCACTCCAAAGTTATTCCTGATATCATGACTAGTTTCATCTACTAATCATCCAATTCCACGCTATCGATTTTCCCTTGTTTATTTACTGTCCATTCGATTTCAACACCTTTGTTTATTCCAATGTTCTCATCATCTTCGATCACAACATCACTTGGAATGGTTACGGATTGTTGCCCTCCTTTTTCTACTTGAACAGTAACCTTAGTACCATTCACCTCTAAGATGACACCTTCATACTCTATTTGTTGCATGACAGTTTCACCTTTCGGATCAGTAATTGTGACCCGCTTCCCGCCGTCTGTGAGCAATTCCACTTTTTTACGATAGTCATTGTCTAGAACTCCATCTTGGATGACCTTCTTAATGTCTACTCCAGCGGGAATTCCAACTTGATCTGCAGGAGCTGGTTTTAGTGATTCAGTCTGACCTTTAGAGCAGGCGGTTAACAAAATACATATAGAAATGAGCAGAACAAAAGGATATTGATTACGTCGTTGATTTCCTTTATTGGGTTCCATAAAATGACCTCCATCATCGTTTTCCTATATTCATATTTTACCCAAATTTAAAGACTCTACTCAAATCGATTCTATATGCTCATTTATGAGATATCGTCATCCAACCTGTGCTCCCAACAACTTCGAACCCCTGCTTATACCAAAAATTCCTCGAATTCACTAACGAATATACATACATTTGTTTATTATGATATTTCTCCTTAAGCCAATCAACAAAGAAAGCAGCATAACCACTACCTTCAAATTCTTTCAATACATCTAATGCTTCTATAAATACAATATCTTTTTTGTTTTTCATTTCAATATAGAAGTCTTTCTGAAGGTATCTCTCATCATCGTCAAAATAATCTTGTTCCGCTTTATGAACTAACTGTTTACCACTAGCATATTCCCAAACCACACCATATCCCACCATCTGATGACCAACTTCGATAACATGTAGTTCTTCAGGTAATTCTGAGGCATTCTTCTTACTCAATTCCCCTGCGTGGTAACCAGATGTTAATTCACTTAGCACCGTTTGTAATTCTTGATTAAATACTTTATTTGTAATCGTAGGCATTTCAATTCTCCTATATGTAGTTTTACAAATCTATGGACCAGTAATGACATGTAGCTAACACTCTCTTGATAGTATACTACATAGTAATAATATTAACCGTTCGAAGGGAGAAAGATTAACATGAAGAAAATATGGACGATCACCGCAACAGCAGTACTTACTCTTTCTCTAGGAACTGGTACTGTAACCGCATCTGTCTTGAATGGTAATACTGCAGACAAGATTGTGTATTCGAGCAATGGACAAGTCATCGCGCCATCAACCCCAGCTGTTAATTTTGACGGCAGTTTATATTTACCCATACGTGCATTTAGTGAAGCAACCGGAAAATATGTCGATTGGGATGAATTTCGTAGCAGCGTATCGTTAACGGATAAACCTATCTTGACCAGTACATACTCACTAAAAGCACCGAACTTAGCAGAAGGAATCAAAATGGGTGTTGGTTCCTCACTGACACATCTACCCGGGGACCCGGATAATGTATTCTACTCTACAGCTGACCGTGGGCCAAATGGTCAAATAGAAATCAATGGAACAACACTTCGTACGTTCCCATTAGCTGATTACACACCAACCATTTACAAAATTCAGATCGCAGATGGTGAAATCATAATTCTTGAAGAAATCCCCCTGAAAGTCAATGGCATCAATCCAACGACTGGTACAGCTAACATTACAGGCTTACCAAATATCGATGGCCGAGATGAATCTCCTTATAATGCGGAAACGGAGCAGCAACTCTCTTATGACCCTTATGGTCTCGATATTGAAGGTCTCGCATATAACGCGAATGATGACACCTTCTGGATATCAGATGAATACGGCCCGTCTATCGTTCATGTTAAACGTGATGGAACGATTATTGAACGTATTGTACCCCAAGGATGGGCTGAACAAGTCTCAACACCACTAGTACCTGCACGTGAGGTACTTCCCGAAGTCTACAATAGTCTTCGTCAGAACCGTGGTGCCGAGTCCGTTGGCATCACACCAGATGGTAAATACATGTTCATGGCAATGCAGAATGCTCTACGTAACCCTGATAAGTCTATGGATAACTCACGTCAAGTTCGTATCATCAAGTTCGATCTGGCAACACTGCATCCAATAGCGGAATATGCCTATCTCTTAGAAGATGCAACGAAATTCAATAAACTTGCTCAAGCTGATATAGTACTTTCTGACATGGTCGTTATTAACGAGAACACACTCTTGATCGACGAACGTGATAAATTTGCTGGTGATCAAGCACAATTGAAACGAATCTACTCAATTGACTTATCTACAGCAACGAATATTCTCAATAAATACGATGATGCCACGAATGCTTCTGGACAAACACTCGAACAAATGACCATTGCAGATCTAAAAACAAATGATATTCTACCACCATCGAAGCGTACTATACTAGATGCAGTCGAGTTCAAATATCCATATGAGAAAATCGAAGGATTATCGCTCGTGGATGGTAACAAGCTCGTCATCATCAACGACAATGACTTCGGGATAGGTAGCACTACGACGGAGAATGGTACCGAGTTGTGGACATTCGAACTGCCTTACACAATAAAATAATCCACTGACATCACATCTCTAAAGTATATAATTCAAGCCCCAAGCTGCATCTCTTGCTTGGGGCTTAAATTATCATGCCATGTCCGTATTTTGCTAGAAACTCTTCCTTTTTCTTATAATCTGGCATCACACTACCCACTCGTCGCCAGAATGATCGATCATGATTCATATGTGTTAGATGGCAAAGTTCATGGATAACCACATAATCGATTACTTCTATAGGAGCCATCGCTAGACGATAATTAAAAGTCAATTTTTTATCTGAATTACAACTACCCCACTTCGTTCTTGACTCTACGATCTCTATGGTTTTAGGTTTGACGCCCAATTGTTTCTGATATATTTTAATACGTTCTCCTACAATCTTTTTACAACTAGTGAAATAAAATTTCTTGAGGTTCTTTTTGAGTGCCTCTTCTTCTAATTCATTCGTATCTATTAGTTCATGAAGATAATATTCTTTTCCGAGATGAAGGAACTTATGCATTCTCTCTAACACATTCCTTTCTTTATTAGCAGGTGAAATTATACCTAAAACTGCGGAGTAATACAAATACAAGATCTAGGCATTCCTTTAACCCTTCTTTTTCAACCCAACAGAATTGATCTAAAAAAGGACTGATTTAAATACAAGTAAATGTAAAAAGAAGAAAAAACATAGGTCTATTCAGGCTAATTATTGTGGTATAATCACCTTGTTTGAATTATGGGAACAAAATCTCAACTAGGTGTGTGAACACACAGAAACAGGTGATCTAATGTTTGAACTTAAATGGCTATGGAAGAACCTAGAGGGAGATCGAACGAGATATATTCTAGCGCTCGTCCTTTCTGTAGTTGGCTCATCCCTCACGATCGTGAATCCGTACATTAGCCAACGGATTGTCGACACTTTTATAACTGGAGACAACGCAATACAGAATTTAACTGAGGAACGAGCGTTCTTGATTATGCTGTGTATGAGCATGATTGGCTTTTCCTTACTCCGCACCGGCCTAGCCTATTTGACAACGATGCAGTATGAGCGCTCATCGCAAAATATGCTATACCGTATCCGTATTTTTCTTTACAACAAGATTCAAGGGCAAGATATGCATTACTACGACCATAACCGTACGGGTGACCTTATGACTAAAATGACAGGTGATCTAGATATGGTTCGGCACTCGATGGCATGGATTATCAAAACAATCATCGAATCGCTGGTTATCTTCATTGCCGCCGTCATCTATTTTTTCACCATTGATGCCGAACTAACGTTGTGGTTACTCATCCTATCACCACCGATATTTGTAGTGGCCTACATATTCGCTAAGCGCGTCCGCCCTATGTATATCGACCTGCGTGAGCGATTATCCCAACTTAACACAACCACACAGGAGAATATTTCAGGAAACCGTGTAGTTAAGGCATTTGCCCGTGAGGATTACGAGATTGAGAAATTCACAGACAAGAACGTCAACTATTCAAAGGCGAACAAAACGGCTGCATTAGTATGGCTTGACTATTTTCCTTATCTGGAAACCTTCGCACAAGCCTTCAACGTGATCTTAATGCTTGTAGGTGGTTTGTTTGTCATGAACGGTCGAATCACATTTGGTGAATATGCTGCCTTTTCTTCATTAATCTGGGCTATTTCCAATCCGATGCGTAACATCGGAATCATTATTAATGACATTCAACGCTTTTTTGCCAGCTTGAGCAAGATTATTGATGTCTATTATGCTCGACCAAACATCGTCAATGAGCACAACCTTGTAGAGAAACGTCGGTATGATGGACGTATAGAGTTTGACCATGTCAGCTTCAAATACGACAATGTGAAGGTGCTAGACGATGTCAGCTTTAAGGTTGAAGCCGGAGAAACCATTGCCATTATGGGATCCACGGGTTCCGGAAAAACAACTCTGGTCAATTTGATTCCGCGATTCTACGATGTCTCAGAGGGGCGAGTTCTGGTGGATGGCATAGACGTGCGTAAGCTGGAGCTTGATCAACTTCGAGGAAATATCGGCATAGCCACGCAGGACGTTCTCTTGTTCTCCGACACAATCGACGGCAATATTGCCTATGGAGATCCCGATATTCCCGAAGAGGAGACGATCGGATATGCCCGGCTTGCTGCAGCACATGATTTCATCACCAAAATGCCTGAGGGATACGACACCATAGTGGGTGAACGAGGTGTAGGTCTCTCTGGTGGACAGAAGCAACGTATTGCATTAGCACGTGCTCTTGCAGTTCATAGTCCCATCCTAATTCTGGACGACACGACATCCGCTGTCGATCTTGAGACGGAAGAACATATTCAGCAAAGTCTGCGCGAACTTGATTATTCCTGCACGAAGATTATCATCGCACAGCGTGTATCTACGACCGCAGCAGCGGACCGCATTCTCATCCTAGAGGACGGCCGCATCATCGAAGAAGGTACCCATGCGGAATTGCTGGCGAAACGTGGTTACTACTATGAAGTGTTTATGCTCCAGAACGAAGGTATTGGAAGGAAGGTGACGACCCATGGCAAGGAATAAATTTGACATCGATGAAAATCTGGAGTCTCCCTTTGATATTAGGCATTTCCGGCGGGCTCTAGTATATATTAAAAAACAAAAGAAGCCCATGATTCTTGCGTTTGTACTGAGTGCACTTTCAGCAGGTATTGCGTTATCTGCACCGCTCATTCTACAACATGTTGTCGATGTGACCATTCCCGATAAGGATGTCTACTCGCTAGTAGGTTGGTCTGCACTCATGCTAGCTACCATTGTGGTCAGTGTTATATTGGCAACGATCCGCTCACGAATTATGACAACTGTCGGTCAGGACATTATTTTCGATATCCGTACGGATTTATTTAAACATTTGCAGGAACTTCCTTTTAAATATTACGATGACCGTCCACAAGGCAAGATTCTCATCCGGGTGGTTAATTATGTAAACTCAGTATCAGATGTGTTATCAAACGGTATTATTAACTTCATTCTAGAAATTGTGAATTTGATCTTTATCGCTATCTTTATGTTTGCCGTTGATGTACGACTCTCGTTTGTTATTCTTGCTGGATTGCCTGTCTTCCTTGGCGTCATGTTGTTAATTAAGACTCGACAACGGCGTGCTTGGCAAGCGGTGTCTAACAAAAGTTCCAATCTAAATGCTTATTTGCAGGAGAGTATCAGTGGTATCGGTGTGACGCAGATCTTCTCGCGTGAACAGCGTAACGAAGGGATATTTACGCGTCTAGCTTCTAATTTCCGATTAGAGTGGATGCGAGCGCTACGCTACAATGCCTTAATTCCATTTACAGTTGATAACTTGGCTACGATTGTGACAACCATGATCTATCTAGTTGGCTTGCTCGCATTGAGCCCGAAGGATGTTACCTTTGGTGTTATTCTTGCTATGGGTAGCTATGCTGCGCGCTTCTGGCAGCCCATTCTGAACCTCTCGAACCTGTACAACAGCTTTATCAACGCTGTTGCCTACCTCGAGCGGATCTTCGAAACTCTGGATGAGCCTGTTACCGTAAGCGACGTTCCCGAAGCGAAAGAACTCCCTTCCATTCGGGGTAATGTAACCTTCGACAACGTGACCTTCGCCTATGACCCAGGCGTTAATATCTTGGAGAACCTCTCCTTCGATGTTAAACCAGGAGAGAGTATCGCTCTTGTAGGTCCAACAGGTGCGGGTAAGACAACGGTCGTCAATTTAATTTCACGCTTTTACAATTTGACTGGCGGAAGTATTCTCATCGACGGCCATGACATTTCGCAAGTGAAGCTAAAATCATTACGTAGTCAAATGGGCATCATGTTGCAAGACAGCTTTATTTTCTCAGGTACGATCCTAGACAATATTCGTTATGGTCGGCTTGATGCCACCGAAGAGGAGATCATCGCTGCTGCGAAAACAGTATGTGCCGATGAATTCATCCGAGAATTTGAGCAAGGTTACCTCACAGAAGTCAATGAGCGTGGCTCGAAGCTGTCACAAGGACAACGACAACTCATTTCCTTTGCACGGACTCTTCTGGCTGATCCACGTGTTCTCATCCTAGATGAAGCAACCTCGTCGATCGATGCCAAGACTGAACGTCTGCTGCAACAAGGTCTGAATGAGTTGCTTAAAGGACGAACGTCGTTCATTATCGCGCATCGGCTGTCCACTATCAAAAACTGCGATCGTATCATGTTCGTTTCTGATAAGGGTATCGCAGAATGCGGCTCGCACGATGAACTTATGGCACAGAGAGGTCTTTACTATCGCCTCTACTCAGCGCAAAAGATGGAAGCACAAGTATAAACACTTACCGTCCTTATAAGGACGGTAAGTGTTTAAGCGAGAAATATAAGAAAGTATAGCGTAAAACTTATACTTTCTTATATTTTGAAAAACAAGCTCACGATTCCATTGGAATTCGTGAGCTTATTTTCATAATCGCTTTGTAGCTTAAATGAGGACTATAGTTACATTTATATAGGTTTGCGTTATTATGATATTGATTCATATAAAATCATATTATTGTAGATTTTCTAATTATTATTTGAATTGGAGGTTCAAAACGATGCGTATGTCCCCCATTACTTTGTTACGTATCGCAGGCATTTTAGACGGAATTTCGCTTCTCACACTATTATGTATTGCGATGCCATTGAAATATTATGCAGACTTTCCTTTAGCTGTGACGATTAACGGGAGTATTCATGGTGGTATTTTTGTATTTTATGTACTGACGATCATTTATGCAGCACTTCGTATTCAGTGGAGTGCCTGGTGGTCTATTGTAGCATTAATTGCTGCTTTTATTCCGCTTGGAAATTTCGCGCTTGATTGGCAGCTCACAAAGGTACAGCACCGCTATTCTATAAAACCCTTAAAGAAATCATGGCTTGTTTACGGTATTATCTTCTTCTCGTTTATTGACTTATTTGCGCAATTACCCGTTATTAGTACATTTGCAACAAGTGTTGGAGCGACGGCCTTTGTCGCGGGGATTGTTGTAGGAATGTATTCTTTTTCAAATACGTTCGGTAATATTTTGTCAGGTGTATTAACAGATAAAGTAGGACCCTTTAAGATTTTAGTGTTTGGACTCATTACAACGAGCTTATCGCTACTATCTTATCACTTGATATATGATACTACATCGCTTCTAATTGTTCGTTGTGTGCATGGTTTCTTTGGAGGACTGATTGTACCAGCTGCATTTACACTCCTAGCAAACACGACTGCTCAAGATAAATTAGGTAGTAAAAGCGCGGTCACAGGTTCGTTCATTGGAATCGCTGCGATTATTGGCCCAGCATTTAGTGGGATTCTAGCAAGCCGTACAACTGTACCCACAGTATTTACGTTTGTCGCTGTATTTGGTCTGATCCTAACAGTGACGACCTTCCTGTTCCTACGCATTCAAATAAATAAAGATAAAAAAGTGGATACAGGAGGGATATTCGAGTGGAATAAAGGGGTACTGAAATCCTTTGGTGGTGCATTCTTCCTTATGTTCTCACAAGGGGTGCTGGCTTATTTACTACCACTACATGTTGAATCACTTGGGTACAGCTCTCGTATGTCTGGGACACTTATGAGTATGTTTGGAATTATCGCAGTGTTGGCGTTTGTGCTACCGACGAACCGAATTTTTGATAAAGTTCCGTCTGTGTATACCCTTCTGATTGGCGTGAGCTTATTAGGTTGTAGTCAGATGCTACTTGGACAATCAGAGACAACGCTGACACTTTATACAGTAATGGCAATCTACGGACTGGGATTCGCCTTCTTATTCCCATCAATTAATACGCTATTGATTCAATCGACGAAGAATGAAACGCGTGGCAAGGCATATGGGTACTTTTATGCGTTCTTCTCCCTTGGCGTTGTCGTTGGCTCTTCTTTACTTGGGATGCTACCATTTGATCTAAGCTTAAGTTTCATCTTCACAGGAACCGTATTAGTTTGTTTTGGGATTCTCGTAATCACGGATACGATGCTAGAAAGACTGAAACTACATAAGGCTTGATGATTAGGAAAGTGTAGAGTACTCATTAAGTTTGTTACTAATGAATATTATGCTTTTTGAAACTACCACCCTTAACTTCTGCTACATCATATACCGTAACAAAGGCATTCTCATCAATTTCATGAATGATTTCCTTAATTTTGCTTTCCTCCAAACGGTTAATAACACATGTGATCTCCTTAAATTGTTCATTTGAATACCCACCGTAAGCATCGCTATATGTTGCCCCACGACCTAATCGATCACGAATGGTTTCTACCATTAATTCAGGTTGTTTTGTAATAATTTTAAAGGTTTTAGAACCGCTTAACCCTTCTTCAACAATATGAATTACTTTAGAAGCAATAAAGTAAGCGATGGCTGACAGAATAGCTCCTTGTAGACTAAATACTGTTGAAACAACAATAAAAACAAACATATTTAAGAATAATATTAGATCACTTGTCCCAAAAGGTAATTTTCGTGAAAGTAATACAGCTAACATATCAATCCCATCTATTGCACCACCATTACGCAATGCTAACCCCATACCAAAACCAATGATAATACCACCAACAACGGTAATTAATAAGGTATCACCTTGAATAATTGTGGGTACATGATGCATAAGACTAGTGCCGATGGCTAGTGAAGCAATACCGATAACTGAATAAATAGCGAAACTTTTACCAATTTGCTTATATCCTAACCACACAAAAGGGATGTTAAGTACAGCAATTAGGAGCCCTAACGGTAATCCAAATAGTTGTGAACCAACGATACTTAGACCTGTCACACCACCGTCTGAGACGTTGTTTGGTATTAATACTGACTCTAGTCCATATGCAGCTATTAGAGCCCCAATAATAATCAATAATACTTTTGAGAGTATCTTCAGTTTGTTGGTTTTTTGTTTTCTAGCTCGATGCATTTAATTTCCCCTTTTCTAATTAATTTCTATTTTGGTTACTACGTTCCGAAAAATAGACGATAGAAAACAGTCTATAATAAATAGCACAGTTTTTGCAAGTTGAACAACTTTTTGTTGATAAGTGTATATTTATGCACAGTATTTACCACTCGAACACAACCGACAATTTTCGTGATAAACTTACTCTAAATATAAACTTGTCTCAATAAATAGAAATAGTTATATTGTTAAATTGAAACCGGGGGGAAATCAATTGAGAACATTAATACACAAGTGGAACAAAGTCAGTCTGGTACAACGAATACTTCTGGGCATTATAGTTGGTATAGCCTTGGCTTTATCCATTCCTAATGCAACAGGAATCAGCATTTTCGGATCCTTGTTTGTATCCGCATTAAAGGCAGTTGCTCCTGTATTGGTCTTGCTCATAGTGATGTCAGCTATCTCAAAGCACAAAAAAGGCCAGCAAACGAATATGAAAAGTATTCTTGCTCTATATGGTTTAAGTACATTTTTGGCTGGGCTAATAGCTGTTATTGCAAGTTTTATGTTTCCGGTAAGCTTGTCACTTGTAACGGGTGCTAGCGACTTGACTCCACCTGAAGGGATTGTAGAAGTCCTTAAGACTTTGCTATTTCAGGTTGTCGACAACCCAGTTAACGCCTTAATGAATGCCAACTATATCGGTATTCTGACATGGGCTATCCTTCTTGGGATTGTTTTAAGAAATGCTAAAGACAGCACAAAAGACATGCTCGATAATTTTTCAGATGCCGTTTCACAAATCGTCAAATGGGTAATTAGCTTAGCACCATTAGGCATCATGGGACTTGTTTTTGATTCTATTACAGCAAATGGACTTTCTTCCTTGCTCGATTACGGTAAACTGCTTTTTGTTCTTATTGGATGTATGCTATTTATGGCGCTTGTTGTAAATCCATTGATCGTATATCTAAATATTCGTAGAAATCCTTACCCACTTGTTTTTCATTGTCTCAAGCAAAGTGGGATTACCGCATTTTTTACTCGCAGTTCGGCTGCAAACATCCCAGTTAATATGAGATTATGTGAGGAAATGGATCTGGATGCGGATACCTATTCGGTGTCCATTCCATTAGGTGCTACCATTAATATGGCGGGTGCAGCTGTGACGATTTCTGTCTTGACTCTCGCTGCTGTTCATACGGTTGGCACTGAAGTGGATTTTGGTATGGCGCTCATGCTTAGCATTCTATCCGCTGTAGCTGCTGCAGGTGCCTCAGGTGTTGCCGGCGGGTCGCTCTTACTGATTCCTCTAGCATGCAGCTTATTCGGTATTTCGAATGATGTTGCGATACAGGTCGTTGGTGTAGGTTTCATCATCGGTGTTTTACAAGACTCTTTTGAAACATCTCTTAACTCATCCTCCGACCTACTTTTTACAGCAACAGCTGAATATGCAAAGAAACGTAAAGAAGGCAAGGATTTTGTGATTAAAATTTAAAAAAATATTGATAAAAGGCAACTACGGAAAGCTTGTAGGCGAACGCTACCGCTTCTTCAGGACAATTCCGTTCTCTTCGCTACTTCGAACTTAACATGTAATTCCTGTTTTCGTATAATAAAGGAAAATTCTCATTCAAAATTGAATGAGAATTTGCCTTATCTATTTTGGGCATTGATGTTAACACCTTACATGTTTGCGTTTGAAACCAATTCGTGATTTATCTACTGCCTTTTGAATAGTATCGGAAGCGTTGAGGAACTTGCTTTTCGAATTATCTTGTGTAATTTCTACTGGTCCTACTGCCTTAGCGGTCTCAACTGCACGATCATGGAGTGGCAAATAGGATACACCCACTGTGTAAATAAAACTATTCATAGCGTATTTCGTTCGTTCGGGAGATTCGTGAATTGTATTTTCCACAAGTTCAAGCATTTTGACAATTTTGCTCTCGGAAAATTCACTGTCACGACGATTTCCCAAAAGCCAACAGTAACAACTCCAGCCCGCTGACATTCTCAGTTCTTCACCGCTTGCAATCCATTTATCGGCAACTTCTTGTGCAATATCTGATTCTGACAGGGTTACTGCAACCACAAAATCAGACAGCATGTAAAAATAAGCCGTATCTATCCAACGATCATAATCTGCTCCAGTCATGGCTTGGGGATCCGCAATGATACCAGCAAAGTACATGGCGTCGTAATTCCCCGTGGCGTAAAGTTGCTCAGCCAAAGGTTGATTTATTTTAATTTTCTTGAAGATGGGTTTCATAGCACCAGTTGCCACGCCAAAAAGCGGTTCGTGTGCGCCATTAGATATATAGATTTTCTTGGTTCGTTCCTTGCCGAGCTCCTCAAGCTCCTGCATAACTGTTTCTAAATTCATTGTTAACACTTCCTTCATTTATAAATTGGAATCCTTATTGTCATGGAATTGGATTTAGTAATGTCAAGAACGACAAATTCCCTTTACCTAAACGAGATAGTACTTCCTCCTTCGATAAGACAACCTTAATACCGTCTTTTGTCTCCTCCATATCCTTTAAAAATACAATAGCGTCAGAAACCAGTATACCAGACTCTTCGAAATAACGAATATCATCCACTTTTTCTAAATGAGAAGAATAGTAGTTCGCAATGACACAAACCAAACGATGTTTTGCCAAATAACAATATCACCTTTATAAATCAGAATGAAGTAAAGAAACCCTACGATTAATCGCTCGTATTCTTATGAGGAGCCTTACGAATTAAGCCGAGAAGGAACTTGGCGACGAGATCGCGAGATTCAATAGGATGGACAAGGGACAGCCTTTCAAGCAATACGAGCATAGCATAAGACAGCAGCTCACCTTGAACAACCGATTCAAACGATTCATCATTGAAGTAAGAAGGGGCTCTGGAAGCCATTGCCCTAAATACTGTTCCCGCCGCTTACGCGCCGATTTGAATAAATCTCGACAGCGATTAGTTACCATTTTGCACTAATATGCTTTAGGTTCAACCAAACGTTCCAGCTTTACATCATGCAACTTCAGGAATACGTCCTGCACAGCATCCTCCGCATCGGAGACCGATCCAGTCAGTTGGAAGGAGAGTAAGCTAATACCAAAAAAATAAGCTTCTAAAACCGTATTCTGAAAACGGAAAAACCGAGTGAGATCAGGAATGTTACCTAGGATCTCATCCGGTTAATTTTATGCCTTATAAGGGTATTTAATTTGTCTTTTATATTCTTATTCACGGATCTACTCTGACTTATTGCGACATTATTCCGATTTTGGAAAGTCTTTATTTGTTATAGCATGAGTTTATTTGTCTGTTTCAAATTCCTTACCAACAATGCCACGCACTCCACATGTGAAGTATTCGTTGAAATCATAATGAATCTCGATACTGCTATCCCTACGATGTTATTATCGATTTTAGTTAACTGCTGCTATCTTTAGTAAGAATTTTTTCACTTATTTTTGTAAGAAAAGTCTTCCACTTTTCTTGAAATTCTTTGTCGGTTGGAGACATTCCGGTAATCATTTTTGTTGCATCAGCAAAAACAAGCGGATAAGTGGTTAAGCTGGTTATCGCTAAGGTCAATAAGGCAGGGTCCAAATCTTCAGGAACAAGTCCAAATTCTTGTTTAGAACTTAGATCCTCAACATAGGATTGAAGAACTTGCTTTCTTATTGTATTCCTATGCGGGTTATCTGGTTGGTCTTCAAGCGCTTGCCAAGCTGTAAACTTTAGAAAATCCATTCGATATTCTATGTTTACTTCTAATCGATGCTCTGCCAGAAGCACTGGATTAGTAGGTGTTTTTAAAGAAATTGGCAGATGTTGAGAATATAGGTTCTCCATCACCGCTTCGAAGATCTCTTCTTTCCCCTTAAAGTAATGATATAACAATTGCTTCTTAACATTCGCTCTCGTAGCGATCGATTCTATTCGAGTACCTGTGTACCCTTTCGAGAAAAATTCTCCTCTTGCTGCTTCCAGTATCTTTTTCCGCGTACGTTCCGCGTTTCGAATCTCACCCAATTTTTCATCTCCATTTTATGAATCGTTAATCAAACTATAAAAGTTAATTTAACATGAGTCAAGTTGATACAGTCAAATCACGCTATATTACTTGACAAAAGTTAAGTTAAAGTAAATAATATTCATGTACAACTTTATAATTGTAAAGTAAAGGAGGCAAGATGATTGGAAATTAGAGGAGAATCTATGTCACAGGAATTTATTCGTTCAAACACGGAGAATCGAAAACTGAGAAAAGTAATTATGCTAATGCACATATCGCTGGATGGTTTCGTTCAAGGAGAGCAGGATTGGGACATAAGTTGGATCTCTTTTACTGACGAGCTTGGCCAATATTCGAAAGATATTCTGAGCACAGTGGACACAGTCATGTGGGGGCGTGGAACGTACCAGGGTATGCAGAATTACTGGACTTCGGTGCCGGGTAATCCGTCGGCGTCGGACTATGACAAGGGGCACGCAGAATGGATTAACAAGACGACTAAAATTGTGTTTTCCACCACTCTGGATCAAACGGACTGGGCAAACTCCAGGCTAGTGAAGGTAAATATGAAGGAAGAGATCATTCGCCTTAAGGAGCAACCTGGAGGAGATATCATCATCCTCGGAAGTCCAAGATTCGCAAGCAATGTCACCCGACATAGACTAATCGATGAGTATCGGATTAACGTCCACCCGGTTATCCTCGGCAGTGGATTACCTCTCTTTAACAACCTCACAGACCGGATCAAGCTGAAACTCGTCGCAAACCGAATATTCCAATCGGGAGTTACAGGGCTTGTCTACCAGTTGGATAATTAATTTCAAGAAAGAAAGAGGGAATGAAAAATGGGAAAAATCATAGCTTCGATTTATCTATCACTGGACGGAGTCATGGAAGAGCCGGCTTGGACAGCACCTTTCTGGAATGATGAACTGTCCGATTTCCAGGGCGAAGTGTTTAAAGTGAGCGACGCGCTTCTTCTGGGGCGGGTTACTTACGAAGGTATGGCCGCGGCATGGCCCAATATGGAGGAAGAGGGTGCCGCCAGGATGAATTCTATTCCTAAATATGTACCTACCACCACACTGGGAGAACCCCAATGGAACGCGAGTTTCATCAAGAACAACATGATAGAAGAAGTGGCTAAGCTTAAGCAGGAAACAGATAAACAATATTTGATTTATGGCAGCGGTCACTTGACTCGCTCCTTGATGGAGCACAATCTTATCGATGAATATCACCTTATCGTCTGTCCAGTCGTATTAGGCAAGGGCAAACGACTTTTTACAGAACAGAATCCAAAAAACTTGAAGCTGGTAGACGTTAAAAAAACATCAACTGGGGTGGCCATTTTAACCTATCAAGCCTCAGAATGAGTTGACAGAAATATTTTTTTGGAATCAGTCGATTTTGTCATTACTCATTCGTTGTCTTCATAGAGGCTGAGAACAAGAACAGTCCAAACCAGGAATGAAAGGATGTTATAAGATGGCAAAAATCACAACTTATATTATGTCGGAGGACGCAAAAGCTCAAGCTGAGTTCTACACCCATGCGCTTGGTGGAGAGATCCTCTCCGTTATGACGCATGGGCAGCTTCCTGAAGCAAAGGAAGAGCTCAAGGAAAAAGTCGTTAACATGAGTCTGATTGCCGGAGGAATTAACTTCTTAATGTCCGATTCCGTATTTGAGCCGATAATTCGGGGGAACGCCATAAATCTGTCTCTCGAGTTCGCAACAGAGGCCGAAGCCCGCGAAGCCTTTGATAAGCTATCTGAAGGCGGTAATGTGAAGTGCCCGTTGGAGCCAGCGTTCTGGGGCGCCTTGTTCGGACAAATCGAAGACAAATTCGGCATAATGTGGATGATCACCACCGTGGGACCGACTGCCTAAAAATAAGAGCATGAGCAAAAAGCCCGCCCGAAACTAATATCGGGATGGGGCTTTTGGTTAGTAGCCCAAGTGAACACAATTACAACCAATGCTTCAGAGCCATACTGTCACATCTCATCTATTCTTTCAGCACCATCAATATTAAGCACTCCACATGACTGGATTATGTGCATGTTGGAGCAAATACATCGATTTTTCGACGTTTAATCTGTTGGGTCTGTGATAAGCTATCATGTATATGCCGTTAGCTCAGCTAATTATTTTCACCAAAGTTTATTTTCCACATTTTTTCTGCATTTCCGCATTATGGTAATTTTTTCAGTTATATTGTGCAGCTTTTTTATAAAAACTTTGATGTTTGCGCTCCAAAGTCTGGGGAAAGTAATGGTTGTCATATCTTCATCAAGTGGTGAGAAACTCCAACTTATATATAGAATCTACTTTCTCCAGAACTCTTTGGCTTTCTTGTATGAATTTTTTAGGCGTAATTTTGCCCTTATTGATGCAGACGCTCGTCTTTCCCAGCTCTCTCCGAATGATTTCATTAAGGAACCTCCATTTGATTCAATCCCCGGATCAGCGACATCCCTTTTCTCGCATCAAAGATTATCCACTCTTAATGTAACGGATCTACCCCGATCCGATCTATACGGACCGCAACATCTTCGCTCTGCAGACCGATCCGTCCCTGAAGAAATGGTGAAGCACTGCGATCGGTATAAGAAAGAACCGATTCGCTTGAATTGCCCGTATATACCTCAATCGTTGCACCTCGCACAGACACCTTTAAATGAAACTTTCCATCCACTCCAGGGGCATTCGTTCCCCAGGCCACGCTTTTTAACGGGATAATGCCATAGTTGATTTTATCAAGATGCAAACCTTCGGCATCGGCATAAATATAATACCCGCGGACAAAATCGGACCGGTTCTGGTTCTGATCCAGCCCATTTGCCGGTTCTGTAGCCCGAACGAGCAGACCCGCTCGCCCTTCATTCTCCATTCGCTGTAGATCGGCCTGAACGCTATAATCGGACCAACCGGGTTCGCCAGTCAAGGATTTGGCAGGTGACACCGAAGAAGCCCGCAGTTCTCCGTCCTTCACAGACCACATGCCTTCAAACCTGGTCCAACCAAAATCATTGCCATCATCAAAGTTATCCTCCCATTTCTCGACAGACTGGTAACGCTCAACCCGAAACCAGTCAAGGTCCAGAGTTCCACCTGTAATTTTCAGCTTCCAGCGTTGTTGCCCCGCTGGCAACATGATTTCCCCTGAGGATACCGTCTGCCATTCTCCCGCTTCCTCCTTAGCTGCCGAGAATCCCGCAATCTCCCTGTTATCCTGGTCAACCAGTTGGAATGCCACACTCTCCGATAGAGGACGGATACGAAACCGAATCGAATATGGCGCGGATTCCCCTGTATTCACTAAGTAGTTCGCCCAGTCCCCCGCTAGCAATCCGGACAGTACGTAACCGTCGTTACCATCGCTCTCCATACTCATAGTGCCCGGGCGATATGGAGAGCTGGCATCCACATCTGCTTCCTGTGTAACCCCATAGGTTTTACCTTCCTTACCTTCCTCAAAATGAACCGCTTGCACTTGTCCCGGCAACGGCTGATAGTACCTTCCGTCACTGCTGCCGTTCACATCGTTGTTGTACGCGACGTAACCGAAACACACATCCAGTCCAACCGCAGCATAACCGATGGCGCCTCCACCTGTCGCCGACGATCCGGCGTATTTCTGCATCTCGTCAATATATACGTGCAGATTGGCGTTACCGACATTCCCGACAGGAGCATGCTCGATCCGGATTTTATGCCACTGACTGTAATCAAAGTCTTTGGGTAGATCAGCTTCTCCAAGGATATGGTCTGTCCCGCCGGAACGTTCAGTCAGCTCCATCCGACCCAACTTGGGATTCAACCATACCGCTCCATAGTTTTTTTCATCCTTGTACGAGAAGACTGCTCCGATCCTAGACTCCGCTTTCGCTTCGCTCTCCGCGCGAAGATAAAACTCTGCCGTAAACCCAGACTCCGTCTCGGATTTAGTCCGTATCATAGCTGGGCCAGTCGTATCCCCCGCCTGGACAACAGCTCCCTTATCGCGATCGATCGACCAGTTTCCTTTCCCAGATTCAAGCCACGCTTTGCCGAGCTTATCCCGCTCAAATCGGTCAAAAAATACAGGCAAAGCCGGAGCAGGTTGGGGCGTGTCTGTGGGTCCGGCTACAGAGAATCTGTTACCGTCCCAGAAGAGCCGGTCCATGTTCATATGGCGCAGTGGCCCTACAATGCCCGGCCCCTCCAGATTATGATAAATCATGTACGTGGAATCGAGATCCGGCCCGGTGACAAGCGAGTTATGACCCAGCCCGACCGTTTTCCCTTCCGTTCGTACCAGAACGGGATTCTCTTCAAACGGCTTGAATGGCCCTAAGGGCGACTCACTGACCGCCGCATTGATCCGGTAACCATTGCTGAAAACATGATTCCCGGTATAGGTCATATAGTACAACCCGTTTCTTTTAAATACTGTCGCCCCTTCAGTCCACCCATCCATAAACGCTCCTGTGGGAGCACCAGTAGCCGTTACAGACAACGGTGAATCCATCGGTGCAGCATCGATCCCTCCAGTTCCCGCATAATAGAAATACCAGGTCCCATCATCGTCCACGAAAGTCGAGGCGTCAATCGTTCTTCCGAAATTGTCCGTCACCACACGGAAAGGTCCCACGGGCGTCTCACTTTCCAGCACATAATGGCCATTTCCCGCCGGGGAAGTATACATATAAAATTTGCCGTTCCAGTACCGGACCTCGGGCGCATACGCAGCTGTTGTAACCGGATCCTCCGTACACAATCCGCGATACGTCCAATCCATCAAATCCGGTGAGCTCCATACTTTGACCCCAGCATCCGTATCTCGCGTGCTCACGTACAAGTAATAATACCCGTTAAATGAAAAAATAAAGGGGTCTCCAAGTCCATACTCTTCCCATTCATCCGGTAATGACATAGGGTTACTCCAAGTCCGGGTCGGCTCTTGCTCCACAGGTGAACAAGCCCCCGCTGCTAGCAGCAGTATAACGATCACCAGCCATTTTCCAAAACGCATAGCAACGATCTCCTTTCCCTCAAAAGAAAAACGGCAGACCGTTAGATAACGTAATCTGCCGTTTGTCTAATTAAATCCGGGTTCCTTCCACTATAGAGCGAATCATATCCAGCGAAAGCTTCGGTTTCCGGTCATAAGTCAACAAACCGTTAATCTCCTGCTCCACATCACTGAATTGTGTGTAGCAGAATCCTTGAATGACCGGAGATTGCAGCATTGGCTCCACGATGTTCTTCAACCGCTCTGCAAAATCTTCCTCATTGACCGCCCCGGAGTATCCCCATCCTTCCCACTCATTCTTCTTGAAGGAGATACCTCCGAACTCCGTTGCCAGAATCGGTTGACCCGCATAAGGGAAACCGGGGACCAAAATCCACCGATTGCCCGGTTGGGCGCTTAGTGCCGCATCCTTGGTAGCATACCGCTCCGTCAACACTTCGCGTCGCCATTCATAATCATGAACCGTCACCAAATCGGTGCTCACTAACTCCCATCCATCATTCGAAATGACAGGACGTGTCGGATCTAGTGATTTCGTCATATGATAGACCGATAATGCGTGTTGCTGTTGCTGCTTATCAACCAGAATATTGGGCACGCCCCAACTCTCATTGAGCGGTACCCAGGCCACGATACACGGATGATTATAATCCCGCTCCACAGCCTGAATCCACTCCTTGGTCATTCGCGCCACATATGACTCTGAGAATTGATAAGCATTCGCCATCTCTCCCCAAACCAGCAGCCCCAGGCGATCCGCCCAATACAAGTAGCGCGGGTCTTCGATTTTCTGGTGCTTACGCGCTCCGTTGAAGCCCATTTCCTTCGTCAATTCCACGTCCCGGCGCAGTTCATCATCACTCGGGGCAGTCAATATGCCCTCTGGGAAATAACCTTGATCCAGCACCATTTTCATAAAATAGGAGCGGTTATTCAGCAGTAATTTTCCATCTTCTATGGATATTTTCCGCATGCCGAAATAGCTCTTCACCGTATCCGCAACCACACCGTCTACACTTAAAGTTAATTCCAGATCATATAAATTCGGTTTCTCAGGCGTCCACCAGCGTCCCAGACCATGGTCGTTGAAATCTTCAAGATGAATATGGCGATTGGCTGACTCATGTCGCAGCGAAAACGTATCTTCCACAACAAATTCTCCCTTAAATGTAATGGCAGCTTTTACGCTAACCACGACTCCCGGGCGATAACCGGACAGAAAAATGTCCAATGCAATATTATTTTCGTCTATATCTGGAGTCAACCGGATTCTCCGGATATGTGTTTCCGGTACCGGTTCAAGCCATACACTCTGCCAAATTCCGGTTGTGCGTGTATAGAATATCCCCGCGGATTTCTCTTCCCAGAACTGTTTGCCCCGCGGTAAAGTCACATCCCGGCTATAATCGGTTGCCTTTACTACGACGGTATTGTCACCTTCAGCAAGGACATCTGTAATGTCGGCATGAAACGGCGTATGTCCGCCTTCGTGTTGCACTACAACCTTCCCGTTCACCCATACTTTCGCTTCATAATCTACGGCGCCAAAATGAAGGAGCAACCGTCCCCTTTTATAATTTTCCGGTAAGGAAAATACTTTCCGGTACCAGACGATATCATGAAATCCTGTATCACCTATTCCGCTTAATTGGCTCTGGTAACAGAAAGGTACGTTGATTTCACTGCCGAACACATGATCTTCATACCATGCTTCTCGCTCCCCCATCCCTTCGTCGTCATAATCGAATTCCCATTCCCCGTTCAAGCTCATCCATGCCTCACGTATAAATTGTGGACGGGGATATTCATTGCGTACTAGTTGGTCAGCCATTGTTTCTACTCCTTCTTTTCCAATAGTTATATCTTAGTTTTATTTATATGAGCAGTGCGGCGCGTTGGCTTGGTAATAATCCATATGCAGAATCCGATGACCCCAAGCAGCCCAAGTTCCATCCACAACGTATCCAGCAACCCCAATAGTAACAGCGGTTGATTTGATTTCAGCGCAAAGATAAGTACGTTACTCATGACTAGGTACCAAAGTACATTCCGCCCTATCGCTTCCAGCGGGAAGAACGGCAGCGGATATTTCTCCATCAACCGAGACAATAGATAATATCCGTACAACAATAATGCCGGTCCAACGACCCACCAAATCGAGGGTGGAAACCGCTCAGGCAGGGAAGCATTCGCCGACGAGAGCCACTTCCAGACAAAAGCACCCGAGGCAATTACTGCTCCAGCAAGCACACGTAAGTCCCAAGCGATTCGATAGCGGGCAAACAACATGCCTAGCAGATAATAAGAGAAATATTGCATCACTGGAAATGAAGCAAAATCTCTTGTACCAAGCAAAGGAGCCAAAGCAACCACCTGGATCGCCTCATAAGGAATAAATGTGGTCAACAGCAGGATTCCCGCCATGGAGAACCCCATCCATTTTCGTCCGATCACCCATTTTAATGGAACAAACAACAACAAACCGAGAACGATCAAATAAGTAAAGGATGACAAAAACTCAGACCAGCCCGGCATGTCGCTCAGTAGCAGGATTGGCCTAATCGTATTCCATTCCAGCGGACGTTTATCAATAAACAACCGAAATGCCGTCCCGGAAATATAAAAGGCTAATAGGGTTTTAATCGCCGTTACCAGCATACGGTGCCAGACCCGCGAGAACGGCTTGCTATAGTAAGCCAACTGGCATACGTAACCGAAGCTGAACACAAAACCAGAGAACGTGATCAAGTTAATGACATCGATAAATTGTTGCCCTTGCGGGAAGATCATCTGGTCGCTGAAGAATTGCAAGCAATGGCAATAGATCATCCCAAGCACTAACAGACCCTTGAATATATCAATCTCTCTTTCACGCTGATGCGTTGCCGTTAAGCCTCCGCTCATCCTTTAATTCCCGAGAGACTGACTCCCTTGATGATCTGACGCTCAAATATCAGGAATAGAAGCATGATCGGCAGAGAAGCTATCGCATTAATAACCATCGGCTTCACATAATCTTCCGTATACTGGTTCATTAATGTAGGAATCCCCATCGGTAACGTGAACAGGTTGTCATCGGTAACTGATAAGAACGGCCAGAGGAAATTGTTCCAAGAGCCGATAAACGTTAGAATAGCGATCGATACGAGCGCGGGACGGGTAAGCGGAAGCATGATACTTACGAATATCCGCCAGAGACCGCCGCCGTCCATCTGAACACTTTCTAGCAGATCGTTCGGGATTCCGTCAAAAAAACTCTTAAGCACTATAATGGCGAAGGGTGAAGCTAGAGCCGGAAATATCAGTCCCATGTAAGAATTCAAAATTCCCATATCTTTGGCTACCTGGTACAGCGGAATGAGGATCGCTTCCCCTGGAATAAGCAGGCCAGCGAGAACGAAAAAAAACATAAACGTCCTGTACCTGAACGGAACCTTGGACAATGCAAACCCAGCCATTGCAGAGATCATCAGGGTCAATAGGGTTACACAAACGGCTATAAAAAAACTGTTCCAAGACCAACTGATTAATTTCGTTCCTGTAATGATTTCATGATAGACAGCGAAGGAATACGGTGGTGTAAACCAGTCCACTACGGACGTAATTTTCATGCCTTCCTTTTTCACCGATACCACAAGCATCCAGATCAGTGGAAAAACAAATAATAAGGCCATAAACATTGAAACAATCCGATAGAACCATTTCATCTCTAGTCAACCTCCTTCCGGTTATTCATCCAGTACTGCAGACCAGACAGCACAAGAAGAATAACAAATAGCATATAGGACATGGCGGATGCATATCCAAGGTCATTCTTACGGAAGCCCGTTTGCCAAATCAGTTGTATGACAGGACGAGTCTCATCCAACGGCCCCCCGCCAGTCATGACATAGATCTGCATAAACACTTTAAAAGAGGCTATGATTTGCAGCATGGTTATCGTTTTGGTAATCGGGCTGAGCAGTGGGAGCGTAATTTTCCAGAAAACTTGGGAATCGCTCGCTCCATCCAAACGCGCCGCTTCATAGACCTCATCCGGTACATCCTGCATTGCCGATAAGTACAAAATAAAGTTAAAACCGACGGTCCACCATAATGTTAATAGCGAGATGGCGATCCAGGCCAAATTCGTCTCTGATAACCAAAAGATCTCCGAACTTTCAGGAAGCAGCTTCACCCAATGAAGCAAAGAATTTATAAGCCCCGTATAAGGCTGAAATACAAACAATCCTAGAAAGGAGGCAACCGCCACGGAAAGGATACTCGGAATAAAGAACACGCTGCGGTAAAATCTTTGTAGCTTAGAGTTACGATTGGCTATGAGTGCCAAAATAATTGCCAATATGATCATTAACGGCGTTGTGATGATTACAAAAATCGTGGAGTGCCAGATGGATGCCCAAAAATCTTGATCATGAAACATCCGTTCATAGTTGCCCAATCCAACGTACTTCATCTTCTTGATAAGCGTCCATTTATAGAAGCTCATCTCCACGCCCTTGATCATTGGCCAGATGGTAAACAGGAAATAAACGACCAAGAAGGGGAGCAGGAACAGGAATGCCTGCACATCTACTCTCAATTTCTTCATTTTCATAAGCGCATTACCTCCCCATATGACCGGCAGACTTTACGGCAAATGCCGCAAAGTCTGCCGAATTCATTGCCTTGATCTATTATTCGTTTAATACCTTCTGCACTTCATCCGTCATTTTGGTAATTCCGTCTGTCGGAGTCAATTTGTTCGCCCACACTTCGTTCAAGTATTTAAACATGGCCAAATCACGTATTTGCCAATTCTTTGTAGATGCTTTGCTGAATTTAACAGTAGAAGCTACAGATACATAGTCACTACGATATGGAAGATCTTTAAATTCCTGTTTCTCAAATACGGAAGGCTTGGAAGGAATATGGCCAGCCTTCGCCCAGACCTGACCGTTGTCCGCAAGCCAGTTGGCGAAAGTAATTGCCGCTTTCCGTTTCGCCGGATCTTCTTTCTTTGTTACCGGAAGAACTACCGTATGTGAGTCACCCCAGGTAGCTTCTTGGTCAAATACCTTAGGAATCGGCATCGCACCGAATTCAAGATCCTTCGTGGATTCCCAAGTCCCTGTTGCCCAAACACCTGTCATCATAATGGCTGCTGTGCCACTTTGGAAATTCTTATAGAAGTCGGGATCGTTCAATTTAATCACTTTATATTTATGATATAAGTCCTGGATGTACTGAGCTGCTTGAACCGCTTTATCTGTATCGATCTGCGCCGAGTTCAGATCATCGGAAACCACGTCATTGCCGCCTAATTGGGAGTAGAGCGCCCACCACAGACGGAACGGGTCGTCATTCGTGTTCGACATAGCAAATGGCATCACTTTCGGAGGCAATTTCTCTTTAAGCGTAGTCAAGAAGGTGATGAACCCGTCGGACGACTGTTCCATAATAGGCTTGCCTGCTTCATCAAGCAGTCCCGCTTCCTTCAGCAATTTCTTGTTGTAGTACATAATGAATGGATGCGTATCGATTGGCACCGCATAATGAGCTGCATCCACGATGGAAGCCTCCAGAATATTCTGATTAAAGGTTGACCAGTCTACCCCAGCTTCGGTAGCCACATCATCCAGTTCGGACACAACCCCTTGGTTGATCAGGTCAGGTAGACGGGAAATATGCGAAATACCGACATCCGGACCATTGCCGTTACCAACTGCGGTAATGAGCTTCGTGTAATACTCTCCCCACTCCAGCTTCGTATTCTTGACTTGAATATTAGGATGTTCCTTGTTAAAGGAATCAATCATCGCCTGCATATTGTCGCCGTCACCGCCTGAGAACAACGTCCAGAATGACAGGGTAACCTTCTCTCCATCACCATTTGAAGCGCTTTCATTATTTTGGCCGGTCGTTCCGTCATTTGTACCCGCTGCTCCATTGTTGCTTCCCGAGTTGCCATTATTGCTGCCACCACATGCACTTAAAATCACGGAAAAAGAAAATAATAAAGCAAGCATGATCCCAAAACTTTTTTTCATGTTGACCCCCCTTATAACTTTTGATGAGGCACAAAACATCAATATTGTTTTATTACATATTTATTGTACCTATTTAGCTAATATAAAGCCGAATATACCGTTTGTCAACGCTTTCAAACTATTTTATTGTAATACTTTATTGATTTAGCCATTTGTTACAAATATATTGTAACAAATGGTGCAAGTCCCTACCTCGATATATAATAAAAGGACAAGTTTTCCTAAATACTTGCCCAGTTATTAACCTAACAAAGAGAAACCATCATTTCGGTATGAAATGATGGTTTCTCTTATTCTAGCTCATCCATGGTATATGATACACGCATGACTAGATCCTGGTCGTAATCTCCGAATTGTTTGCCGAAGAGATTCACGCCGCCTTTATGAACCGCATCCGACTTGACTCCGATCCGGACCCGGAGGCTCGGACGCTGATTCAAATATAGATCATTTAATGTGACATCTGACACCTTTTGCATATCCAGCGTAGTCCGTTCCTGGTCGATGCGCCATGTTTTTAGCAATCCGTATTGAGTCGTCCAATCGAGCCACCATGACGGATTCAGCACGCCCCGTCGGTCTCCAAAGTCTCCAGGGCTGGTCCACATTCCGATTTCTGTTCCGTTCACCCACACTGAAATATCCGATGGCCAATCATTGTCGTAATTTGGCGCCTCCGAGCACATCTCCATCGACAGCTCAATCGATTGAATCTTTGCATTTTGGGGTATCTCCAAGGGAAGCAGATACTCCACATACCCTTTGCGGAACCAGATGATCTGAGCCGTCACGTGTTTCGGATGATAGAAACTGGCTGGTTCATCCTCTCTTACCAGCATTCCTTCATGCGTAGCCATCCCACATGTCGGGTGAACCTCACAATCACCATAATGCCCAATAGGCATCTCCACCTCATACAACTTCATTCCGTCCCTTGTTGATCGGACACTCGAATTTAACCCAATCAGAATATCGTCATAATTCCGGCTGCATACCTTCATGGCCCCGCGCACGGCCGGAAGCAGTTCGGTATTAATCAGTTTGGCCGCTTCGAGCACCTTCACATTATTGGCAACCGTCGAAACTGGAAGCTGCAAAGCCTCGGCAATTTCGATAATATTCATGCTCCGTGTATTAAGAAGGCGAAGAATGTCGACTCTGGATCGCGTTGAAAGGGCGTGAGCGACCTGAACCAACTTATCCGCTTCGTGTATACCGACTTCTAGCATAAGAACCTCCTACGAAATTTACATACATCATCTCATAAGTACTTTACTACAATAAACTGTATTAAAGCAATAATATTAAATATATCGGATAATCGTTAACTGATAAGCATTTTTCCTGTGAAATCAGAAAAACCGACACCAAATATGCCGGTTTTCTTCATACAATATAAACAATATTCCTGTAATAAAAATGATAGATAACGGATAAATCCGGTAAAATATCTTCTCTCCAGCGAAGCTTTGAATCCTCGTACTGCGCGAATGCCCTTTAGAACGATCCTAAATCACCCTTTTACTACAATCCGTTTAACTTAGTTATACCGAATCAGCAAATCAAACGGGTAACGTCCAGCATTACGGCCATACAAAGCCATCCCGCCTTCCTCTGCTTGCAATTCCAGGCGGAAAGAACGGTTACGATCCAGCTTGGAAGCTAACTGACCCGGTACATTCACCTTACACAAATAACCATAAGAACCTGCCTCGTCTAACTTGTTCGCAACCGCCTGATAATGCCATGACAATACCCCTCTACTATCGGCCGGGTCGTTCGGCAAATCAAATGAACCAATCCGTTTGCCATCAACTAGAACGTTGACTCGTGAAGGGTGACGCACATCATCGGTCATATAATACGTATTCGGATTATATTCCACTTTGGCATCAGCACCATGCATGGCGCTAATCCCCATCTCGTTGTCCTTTGCTCCTTCAACATTGCGCGCAAGCACTCGCTTAGCACCTGCTTCGAACATAATTTCGATTTCACCAATCATCTTCTTCTCCGTTGAATCCGGTAGAGTGACGTCATATACGTAACTCCCTTCTCCAGCACCGTTGACTTTTCCACCCTGAATAGCTCCCCACTGGTGCTTAAAGGTCTGCTCTATAAAGTCCCCTACTGGAATACTTACAAAATCACCTTTCCCTTCAAACACTCCGTCCTCTTTATCGCTTCTTACATCAAACGTAATGAAGTTACGAGTGAGAACATCATCTATTTCATTGATCAGGGAAATTGCGAGCACCGCCACTGCGTCCTGACCGGGCATAGTAACGGTCAAAGACGGAAGAGGAGTTACTCCGAAGCTATCCCACTTCACAGGAATATGTCCGCAATCTGCAACAACTCGGGTACCCATATTGTCGTAATACAACTCCCACTTCAACTGAAGCACCCCTCCATGATGTTGATCACAGAAGCTAGAACGCAGCAAAGGAACATTTACTTTTATACCTGCATCTACTGTTTGACACGGTGGTGCATCGATAACGATAAAATCTGGTGAATGCAGATCAGCAATTGTCATGCCAGGTACAAACGCATCATAACCAAAATCTTTATCGGACCCGTCAAGCCGGTAATAGCCGTTGAACTCGTTCGTAACATCGCGGAATTCAGTAAATACGAACCCGCACAACTTATCATACCGACGGAATTCATTCATCATATAACGGTAATGCCATGCCAAATCACTGTCACCAGCTCCACCATCAATACCCCAGACGTTGCCGCACTCGCTGTTCATTAGCGGTGCATCGGATTGTACGTTACCGCCGATACAGTTAAAGTCTGAACCCGCAAATGTTTTATACATAACCTCATTTAGATGGGAACGAAGCTGATCATACCCATTAATGTACAAATGCCATGTATTGATATCCGATTCGACATGATCATAGTTGCACGGCGAGTTATCCTCAATAATCCGGGTTGGGTCAAGCTGCTTGGCCCAGTGATATTTCTCTCGGACCCACTCCTGCGTCTCCGGCAGATAACTGCTCTGTTGTCGTATGTCAGCCGTCACGCCCGCTTCTTTAGCGTCTGTCTTCAGTCCCCAAGTCTCATTGAACATAACCCATGAGAAAATAGATGGATGATTATAGTCCCGCTCAATGATCTCAATCGCTTCCCTTTCATAGGATGTACGCGCCTTTTCATCCGGGTTACCCCAGAAACAAGGCATATCCTCCATAACGAGAATACCTAGCTTATCGGCCCAATACAACTTACGTGGCTCCTCAGGCTTGATATGAATACGAACAAAGTTCAACCCCAAACGTTTCATGAGATATATTTCATCCCGCATTTCTTCATCCGACGGGTAAGTGAAATAACCTGTCTTGTTATAGGACTGGTCAAGGGTACCATTCAAATAAATTGGCTTGCCATTCAATGTAATCCAGCGATATCCGCGTTCTTCGAAGCGAACGGTTTGGATTTCACGAATTCCGAAATAAGTACTAACTACATCTGTGCCAAAAGATCCTGATAACTGCAGTTCCCCTTCGTATAGATAAGGCGTGTTTGGACTCCACAACTGGGGGTCATTCACTTTTAAAGAGCTCTTAATTTCATTCTCACCTGCTACGAGGTCTAGATTTACTCTATGCTGGATAGAACTCTCTGCAAATTGCAGCGTTAATTCTGCTGTTCCAGCTTCATGCGCTGTGATTCTTGCCGTCACTTCAACCTGTCCGTCAATGAAGGTTACAAATTTAGCATCCTTCACATAAGTTTGCGGTCGGGATTCCAACCAAACCGGTTGCCATATCCCGCGAATCTCTCCATATCCCTGCTTACCACGTGCCTGATAATCCTGATCGAAATCCTCTACTCTTACGATAATCGTATTCTCGCATTCAACTTGCCAGGACTGGGTAACTTCGAACTCAAATGAGCCGTAACCACCATGATGTGAACCGACATGCATACCATTAATCCACACATCACAAGAATAATCTACTGCTCCAAAGCGCAGAAATAATCGTGAACCCTGTACGAAAGGCTGCCAAGTCAGAGTACGGCGATACCAGCCTATCCCTTTAGTATCACTACCTATTCCAGATAGAGGACTTGCCCAAGAAAAAGGAACCGTAATCAAGGAGTTGTAAACGATTTCATGATTGGTATGCCACTGACTTCTAATGCCTTCATCGTTGGGGTCAAAACAAAATGACCACTGACCATTCAAGTTCATCCAATCCATACGTTGCCAATGCGGATGTGGATGTTCAGACCGAGGAATGTTCAGACTTTCAGAATTCAATACAGAAGTACTCATTACATGAACACAACCTTTCAAAATGTGAAGTTGAGCCCATTTTAGCACCAGTATATGTTTTTCGCAATGTTTATTATAGTTTTACAATACCCAATCTTCATTGTACAATAATCTCATTCCATCATTACGAAAAGGAAAACAATTTATGAGCGAAATAATACAAGAAATTATTCGTTATCCAGCATCGCGTATCTTGGATGTAGCTAAGGCGCTATCCGGAGATGTTCGTGTTCGTATACTTGAAGCACTTGGTGACAGGTCGATGAGTGTCAGTCAGTTAGCCGAGGTCCTTGGTGTAGCCCAACCTACTATTTCTATCAACGTACAAACACTGGAGCAGGTAAATCTGATCGTCTCCACACAGGGTGCGAACCGTGAGAAAATATGCTCGGTCACTTGCCGTGCTATCCAACTTGACCTTCCTTCGAAACCAGGAGAAGGACTACATCCAACAGAAGAGATACATATGCCCATCGGCATGTTCTCCAACTGTTCTGTACAACCGTCCTGCGGCATGGCAGGAAAAGACGGGAGTGTTATCGGATCCCAGGATGATCCACGAGTATTCTATATGCCGGATCGAATCGATGCATCCCTACTATGGTTCGCAGAATCCGGTTATGTCGAATACTATTTTGCCAATCCTCTACCACCAGGCGTCATACTGGATGAGATTCGTATATCGGCAGAACTATGTTCAGAAGCGCCCTCGTTCCGTGAGGATTGGGCAACTGATATTACCCTAACCATCAATGACCAGCTCGTCGGCATTTATACTTGTCCATCCGATTTCGGTGATCGTAAAGGCAAACTAACACCAGAACGATGGAAGAGTGGCACGGAATACGGTATGCTGACCGAATGGAGCATTTCAAGTAAAGGCAGTCAGATTAACCATGTTCCCTCTTCTCCAACAACTGTCGACATGCTCAATCTGGCTTTTAATAAACCAATTCGTCTCCGTTTCGAAGTACAAGAGGATGCGGTTAACAGGCGCGGTCTCAATCTTTTCGGCAGCAATTTCGGAGACCATGCCCAGGATATCGTGCTCTCCTTTATTCGCCGTTCTGAACATGAACGTCCATAAGCCCTTTGATTAACTGAACCATTGATTAACCTGCAAAAAAGGGGCTGTCCCATAAGTCATGAAAATGGCTAGGGGCACCCCTTTTGTTTTTTCTAGTTGATTTCTATCTATATTCATTGGAATTCATTATACAAAAAAGCAGTGGGCATACCCTTTAAGGGCACACTTACTGCTATTACGGATGGAGCCAAGGGGAGTCGCCCCCCCTTACACATCACGTTATTTACATTATCACTGTTTGTAATACGTTTCACTACTTTGCCTGAGCAATACTGTCACATCTTCCGTCTAGACATTGCGAACCGTCAATATTAGACACTCTACATGTATCGAGTAGACAGTGACAACAAACGTGTATATGTTCGAAGGAATAGTGTTTACTCTATTGTTTGTAGTAATAACTAAGCGTTTGCTACTCTTTTGGTGCGGCGGTCAACGTACTGCTTTGTTTGATTTTTTGTATGGATAGATTCAAACTGTAGTTCCCATAATTGAGAAGTTTATCAAGAAAAAGGTTCAGTTGATCTTGGGATGAAACTTTTATCGTTAAATGGTAACAGCCTTCACCCGAAATTCGATGTGCTTCAACTACCTCATTTTGATCAATTATAAAAAGAATAAACGAATCGTGATTTGCTGTTTTCATATGAATAATAACAAATGCTGTATAAGAAAGCCCTAATTTCATTTCATCGATTATTAGGGAATAGGATGTAATTACACCGCTCTCCTCAAGTTTTTTGATACGATTACCTACTGCTTGTCCAGTCATATAAATTTGTTCCCCTAAGTCTTTCCATTGAATCCTTGAATTTTCGGTTAGTAACCGAAGTATCTGATAATCAGTTTGATCAAGTTGCATATAATAATCCTTTCACCGTGAAATGATTTAATGAAGAAATGTTTCATCGAAGCATCGAATAAATTCAAGATGTCATTTATCATTTTATTATACAGTAATCCTTATCCCAAAGTTGAGAAAGGGAACATGTATTTGTTAATTGACCGTTGAGCAAACTATACCCAAATCAAAAAAGGAGTCCATTACACATGAAAATACAACTGATTCGAAATGCGACACTTGTTGTCCAATATGCAGGGAAGAAGTTTTTAATCGACCCTTTTTTGGGGGAAAAAGGTACTTACCCACCTTTCCCTAATTCGTTACGACAAGATCAAAACAATCCTTTGGTTGGCTTGCCAACCTCGGTTGACAATATTATCAGCAACTTAGATGCAGTGATTGTCACTCATCTACATTTAGACCATTGGGACGATGCGGCTAAAGAGTTGTTGCCAAAGGATATTAAATTGTTTGTACAAAACGAAGGGGACGCAAAAGAAATCAGAAATGCTGGTTTTCAAAATGTAGAAGTACTACAAGAAAATATAGCCTTTGGAGATATTCGATTAGTTAAAACTAAAGGCGAACACGGCAGAGGAGAAATATTACAACTTGCTGGACATGTGTGCGGTGTTGTCTTTAAGCACCCAAGTGAGAAAACATTGTATATTGCTGGAGATACGGTTTGGTATGAAGCTGTTGGGGAAGCAATCGAAACACACAAACCGGAAATCATTGTTGTAAATGGAGGAGATAATCAATTCCTTCAAGGCGGATCTCTAGTAATGGGGAAAGAGGATATCTACCATGTTTATAAAGCAGCCCCTGAGGCGAAAATTATATCTGTCCATATGGAAGCAGTTAATCATTGGACATTATCAAGGGAAGAATTAAATATTTTTACTTACGAAAAAGGAATCTCCTCTAATGTTTTGATTCCAAATGACGGGGAATCCTACACGTTTTAGTGTTAAGTTTATTGAAGCCAAATTCCTACATGACCCTAGCCTTATAGGGTCTTTTTATTCTTTCCTGAGATTGTCTACTTATGTATTAACCTCATCGTTCCTTTCAGAATCCGCCTTGTGGGTTGCTCTTGCTCATATCTGTCCTCATACAGACCCTTAAACGACTCTCAGACTGTCTCTGTCACTTGCGTTTCTTCTTGCTAGAGCGATAGTAGCAACTGTATAATACTTCTCCATGATTAACGTCTCCCCTCAATGATAGATTGCTCTACGAATGCCCTTTAATCGGCTTCTCATATCCTCCAAAACGACCCTGCTAACTTCATTCCATTAATTCGTCCTTCGCTTAGCCACTTATAGCAGGTGTTCATATCAATGCTCAGAAGTTTGGCTACTTCATCGGCGGAGTACAAGTGACCTAGGTACGCCTTCATATCTTCCATTATTACTGCCCTGTTGTGTTATTGAGATGAAGTTACGTAGCGAGGTAATCAAGGAACGGTTTGGCAACAATCAAGCATTAAGTGTATTTCGACCAACGTCACCTATACCGGAACACTATGCCAACACCGTGAAGAAGTGTCCTAGCCAAACGTAAAGCGGAATTGGAATCCGTTCTCGAAACACAAAAAGACACGGAAGAGTAATTCCGTGCCTTTCAGAAGAAAATTGCGTTGTTTGCACAGCTTGACATTGATGATGAGCAAGTTATAAAACAATTGCTCCATCAAGTAATTAAAAAGATAGAAGTCCATCAAGATGGCTCTATCAAGATTCACTACATCACCCACCCTCAGGGAATGAGTGTATTATTACAGGGGCCTTAATCGGAAGCCCCTTTCCATTTAAGTAACACTGTGCACTCCACATGTGTCGTCTAGTGGTCACTTATTAAGAGCTACATCATTTAACTATATCCGTTCCATCAATATTATTTGCAAATGAGTCAAGTAGCGTACGTACTTCATCTGTAGACACTGTGCTCATCAATTGATTTCTTAGTTCACTTGCCCCTCGAAACCCTTTTACATAAATCTTAAAAAAGCGATGCAGAGCTTTGAATGGACGTGTCTCTAATTCTTGGGAATACTTATCATGGAGATCAAGTTGCAATCTTAACAGATCAAGGTATTCGATACTGCTATGATCCTTCGGCTCTTTTTCAAAGGCAAATGGATTTTTAAAAATACCACGCCCAATCATTATCCCATCAACACCATACTGATCAGCGAGCTTCAAGCCAGTTTCACGGTCAGGAATATCTCCATTAATCGTCAATAGTGTATCTGGTGCCACACGATCTCGAAGTTTCTTGATTTCAGGAATCAGTTCCCAATGCGCGTCTACTTGGCTCATTTCCTCTCTTGTACGCAGATGAATTGAAAGATTAGCAATATCTTGTTTCAATATATGAGTTAACCAGTCCTGCCATTCCTCTACCTCCTTGTAACCAAGCCTCGTCTTCACACTTACAGGCAGTCCTCCTGCTTTTGCCGCTTGTATGATTTCTGCAGCAATCTCTGGACGGAGAATCAAGCCACTTCCCTTCCCATTGGATGCCACATTGTGCACTGGACAACCCATATTGATATCTATACCTTTAAAACCTAATTTCGCTATGTCCATACTCATTTCCTGAAAATACTCAGGCTTATCACCCCATATATGTGCAACCATTGGTTGTTCATCCTCGGTAAATAGTAAACGACTACGTACACTAAGGTTTCCCACTGGGTGACAATAGCTCTCCGTATTTGCAAACTCTGTAAAAAACACATCCGGTCTACCCGCTTTACTCACTACCTGGCGAAAAACAACGTTCGTCACATCTTCCATTGGTGCAAGCACAAAAAATGGTCGTGGCAAATCACGCCAAAAATTATTTATCATTTCAAACTCAAATCCTCTCATTATGGATACAGCTTCAGCTCTAGTTGTGCATTTTAAATAAAATAAATTATTGTGATAATGCAATTTTAATATGGGCTAAGTGATGCTCTTCATGCCAAACTAATTTTGCAATTTTTGTTGCCACTGTGATTTTACCATTTATTTGGTGAGTAAATGCTCGATCTAATTGCTCTTCAGTTAAACTTTGACCTAAAGATACGATGCGCTCATTTATACCTTCTAACATTTTAATTGAACTTTCTACAGGAAGCTCGGTATCCGGTTGAATCGCCCACTTCTCTTCATCAAAAGCAGGTACTGTTGGGTTGTCATCTGTTAAAGCTAATTTCAAACGTTGATACATGTTCAACTGAGAATCTGCAATGTGATGCACAAGCTGACGAACTGTCCAAGCACCTTCACGATAAGTTTTGCTCAATTCTTCATCACTTATTAAATCTACTGTTTCTCTCAATCGAATCGTATAAGTTTCAATTTGCTTTAACCATTCTTGAACATTTTCAAATGTTACTTTTTCAGGAACTTCTAATTTTCCAATTGGGTATTTTATATTCATTTTCAACCCTCTATTCAACTTATTATTTTTTTGAATTAACGTTTAATATACCAATCCGTTAAGCTGTTGTAAATCATTTACATAACAATTACACAGGTAAAAGCCAATATACATCAGCAATAACCTATGTACTTTTATTTAGGATTCGCTCTCATCTATTTCTAGACCAACTCCAACTCCATTCACGCAACCGCCTCCATATGAGTGGAATGCTCATTATTGACAAAATGTAAGGGGATCGAACCCCTGACCTCACCACTGCCAGCGATGCGCTCTCCTACGGATGGTCATTTACACAGCCATAAGTATACATTGAGAATGACTATTTAATTGGCCTCGTCACAAGGTTCGATCGGAAAGAGTAGATGCAGTTAATCATCCCGTCTTCTTCCCGCTTCCCGCATGCTTCCTCCGAACGGATATCATAATGATCACGTTCAGCAGAACGGGTGGGATAGCGGCAAGCAGGAAGCGCCAGTCACCTGATAAAATATAGATGATGGCAAACAGGATCAGAATCGATACGCCGATTGCAATACCCTGCACGAGCTGAAGCTTGCCTTTGCCGGTCTCGTCGGGATCGTTTGTCATACGAGAATGTAGGATGAGGGAAGTCAGCCCCCAACTGCCCAGATGAACGAACAGCAGAATCGCCAGCGACGGAATTGTGCCGATAGACAGGCCGAATACTTCCAGTGAGAACAACACACAGATCGCCGCAATCGTGAAGTACCATGAGATCGAGCGAGACTTGGCTGCAATATAGGCGAGCACCTCATCCAGACCGTTATTTTTGGCCACGGCTCGCCTGCCGAAGTACCAACCTACAATCCCGAACAGCAGACCTCCATATATTCCTACGTATACCATCTACTTCTCCTCCTTTTCTTCAAATACGAATACATGCTCGATTTGCATGTGGAACGCTTTTGCGATTTTGAAAGCGAGCTCCAGCGACGGATTGTATTTCATCGTTTCGATCGCTATGACCGATTGCCGAGAGACTCCGATGATCTCCCCCAGTTGCTCTTGCGTCATGCCATTCTCGTTCCGCAATTCCCGGATATGATTTTTAATGCGATCCCCTCCAAACGCGGTAATCATAATGTAAAGTAAGCTTTACGTTAAGTATGCTTTACATCATTAAAAATGTAAATGTTTTCCTTACCTAAATAATCTGTGGAAATAAATAACGGGATGCCCCTGGCGTGGTATTGCTTGTCCGAAGCTCGAACTGTTTTTGGACATCTGTCAAGAAAGTAGACACAAAGGTAAGCGACCTACAGTTGCTCGTAGTGCCTTATGCTGCGGCATCCGTTAATCATTAAATGTAGTCAAACAATAAAACGGCTTCTCTGCGGTTTTTGTTAGGTATTGGTGGAGCCAAGAAGGGGAATGTTGAATCCTCGATTTTACTGCTTACGAAGCATATTCGGCGAGGACGACCTTAGCGGAAGGATTCAACGCCATGCTCGTCCGGTTCCGCGCGGGCGAACCCCGGGGTTTGCACCTTTAGGGACTACCACCAAATAAAAAACGCAACCCTAGTAGGTTGCGTGTTGTTCATTGTTTTGGTGGAGCCTAGGGGGATCGAACCCCTGAGCGCATCGCTGCTAGCATTGCGCTCTCCCAGCTGAGTTTAGACCCAAGATACCTTCCAAACGTATAATAAAATCATTTTAAATCTGCGAAAAATACAAAAAACTCAAGCACTATCTCTGCTTAAGCTTAATAATAAATCAGGTAAATGAGCTACTTATTCAATGCATCCTCACTAGCGACACACAGCACTCCACATGTATCGAATGCTTATTATTGATATAATGGAAGGGGGCATTCTAAGCCCCCAGCGACAACGGATTTTTGAAACTATTGTGGATTTCTATGCTGCTATCCTCAAATACTTCGACCTTGTGAATTAATCGATGAAACACTTCTCGAAGGATTTCTTCATCCGAAATTTCCAGTTGAGTAATACGCTGAACTTCTAATTGGAACGCATGTATGGAGACTTCGTTTTCCTGTTCCTGGAAAATGACGTTATCCAATTCCTTTCCCCTTTGAATATTTCATCGTCCCGCGTCTTGTTCAGCAGTTTATCAGTAAGCTCCATACGATCTTTTTGCAAATGCCTCAGCTACTTATTTACTTCATTCATTTCCTCTTTAGCATACGTAATTTTCACATTTGCTCATTTTAAGGCTTTCTGCACTAGATGGCCATTTATTTTATAAATCGTTGCCACTCCCTAAATTGAGGCCTCACTCACCTTAACTGTCCGTCAACGCCTACCGCTGAACCGTTTGATCGCTTCCTCGGTCACCGGCTCGAAGAGGTTAACGAGGTTGCCGTCGGGATCACGGAAAAGCACAGAACGGTTCCCCCACGGCATCGTGGTCGGTTCCTTTACCCAATCATCGACAAATAGCTTCAAGCGCGCGTATTCGGCTTCGACATCGTCGACGCGGAACTCGATGATGACAGTGTGATTGTTGGCCGCCACTACGGAACCAGCGCCGAATAGTTGCGCCGTCTGGGAGTGGCCGATTGCCAGGGTGCATGATGACACAACGAGTTCGGCAAAAACGGGCGCGGGGCGCTCCGCCGAAACACCCATGACTTTCTCATAGAACTCGACGAGACGATCCACGTCGTCAGTAATGATGCGCACAGAAGCGAAATTCACAAGATATCATCCTTCCTATAATAAATGATACAATACCGTATTATCGTTGGCCAGAACCAGCGAAGCTTCCTTAAGGGGCAAAGTAGCTGTAAAAAATAGATTGGCTGAGTCCCCCAACCGATGCAAGTCGTACTTCGCATTTATCTCACCACTCCTTTACGTTTACAAACCCTATTATAAAACAACGCTACTGACAACGTTATGTCAGTAGCGTTTTAACATTCTTTGGGCTTCCTCACGAATCCAATTTCGGAATGATTCAGGTTCCAATACTATCACACCCGCTCCCCAGCCAAGCACCCATTGCAGCAATTCATCCAGTTGACGAACGCGTAAGACCACATGCAATCCATCTTGATGCTCTTCCATATCCTCCATGTAATGATAGTTCGATTCCTTCACCTTATCTGCGATGTCATGGTTAAATCGAAGGCGAACTCGCAAGTGGCGATCATCCGGAGGGGTATACTCCCTTAAGTTAAAATGCGCCGGTAGTTCAAATCGTTCTTCCAGATCGATAAGTTCGGTCATTCGGGACAAACGGAAATGGCGAATGTCTTGGCGTAGATCGCAACGTGCCACGAGAATCCAAGATCCTTCAACGAGTACCAGGCCATAGGGAGCGACGGTACGATCACTATGGTGATTCCCCTTGGAATCCGCAATCCCTTTCGAATAATGAAATCTGATCTTTCGTTCATCTAATATCGCTCGACGGATCTTTTCGAAATATTCCCTTTCTTTTGACAGCGCGACCCGTTTACCGGGAGTGAGCAAGCGCAGCGCCTTGCGCACACGAGAGGTCTCATTGCGAACGCTCTCCGATAGATTGGCCTCGATTTTCCTCCGAGCGGCTTGAGCCCTGATACGATACTCATCATCAAATCGTTGCTCGATAAAGTCCGTTCCTATAAGCAAGGTCACGGCTTCTTCTACCGTGAAACTGATCGGCGGCAGGAAATAGCCTTTCATCAAAGAATATCCTGTGCCTGGGGCACCTATAATCGGCACGCCCGCTTCACTAAGTGCCTGAATGTCACGATAGATGGTCCGCACGCTGGTTTCAAATAGGGCCGCCAAATCTTCGCCCCGTACCACTTCTCTACTTTGCAGCTCTAGCACGATGGCTAATAAACGGTCTGTTTTGTTCATTAGCTGCCCCCTTGAAGCTTAATGCTGTTCACCAAAAACTTGCCATCACTTGAGGTAAGGTTCTCCGCTTTATATCTTTAGCGATACTGTCACATCTCATTTTCGAACCATCAATATTGAGCACTCCACATGTGTGGAGTAAGCAGAGTCAACACATGTGATTTATAAATAGCAGGGGATGCCTAAACCCGTTATTTGAACTTACTGTATCAAACATAATTATTAAATCAAAAGCCTAAACCCCTCCGTCAATACATAGCCAAAGAGGGAATTATTATTTTTTAGATTTAGGATGAAATATTCTATACATCAAGTTAACCAGCGTTCGACGGGGAGTGAACCGATACACTTGCGATATCCAATAGTTGCCCATCCCGTCAATGACCGTCATCTTATTTTTTTTCAATGCACGTAATCCCGTTTGTACAACATGTTGGGGCGGTACCATTTTTCCAATCCCCGATTCGGTAGTACCCATCGCCTCATAGATATTAGTATCCGTCGGTCCCGGACATAAAGTGACAACGGAGACTCCTTTCTCTCGTGCTTCAGCCCATATTGCCTCACCCCAAGCAATGATGAAAGCTTTAGTTGCACTGTATACGGCTCGATAAGGCATGGGCTGGAAGCCTCCTGTGGAAGCCACATTTATAATAGCCCCCGCACCTTTTTGAATCATATCTTGTATAAAGAGATGGGCTAAGCTCACTGGTGTATACAGATTTAATCGCATTTCATTTTGCTGAGATTGCAATGATTTTTCGGCAAACAAACCGTGAGTCACAATTCCTGCATTGTTAATCAACAGATCTATACGCTGCTGTTGTTGTTCTACCGTATCAAAGACCATTTGAGCTGACTCTTCCTTACTTAGATCGGCGACAATAACTCCCGCTTGAATTCTATATTCTTTTTTTAGAGCTTCTGAAAGACGGCGTAATTTGTCTTCGGAACGGGCAACAAGAACAAGATTCATGCCTTTAGCGGCTAGATCGCGGGCAAAGGCCTCGCCTATTCCGGATGAAGCTCCGGTTATCAATGCTGTTTTTCCTTTGTAATCAAACATATTTTTAGTCCCCTTTTGTAAGATGCAAGCAGTAATCTTTTGTTTGAAACCGTTAATGCATCATATTTCTAGTATGCAGGGTTTCTTGGCCATTTTTATCTGCAGCGCCCATCTGGGATTTAACCAGTAGCATGCTCAAAAGTAGTCCAATTACTGAGACATAGATAAGCGCTTTAAAGGTAGCGGAAAATGAGTTTGCCATTGTATCCAGAGAAGAAAGTCCTTCTACAGAAGTGAAGTGTTTCATCTGGCTTGTTAGAATCGTCATTAGCCCTGCTATGGCGAATGAAGATATAAATTGTTGGGCAGCACTGGTTAATGCCGTAACCCTGTCCACTAAATGACTGGGCGCTAGTTGAATGATATGAGTGGTGAGCGGCATCATAGCGAGTCCCATTCCTGATCCGAGCAAGAACAGCGCAAGGATTAACATCGTCATCTCTCCGCTTACCGATACATGGGATAACAAGAAAGCTGCGCCACCGATAGCGGCCATTCCCGACATGACCAACGGCCGGGCGCCAAGTCTATCGAATAGTCTTCCGCTGATAAGCACGAAAATACCGGAGGCTGTAGCTTGAGGAAGCATAAGGAGACCTGTTTTCAAAGCGCTGTACTGATGCACCTCCTGCAAAAATAGGGGGACCATAAACATGGTTCCAAATAGAGCGATTTGGAATATCCATTGTATGTAAATACTTATATTAAACTTTAAAGACTTGAATACCCGGAGTTCAAGAATGGGCTGCTCTTGCCTTAACTCGACCCAAATAAACATGAACAATGCAATGACTCCAATTAGAAGTCCCCATAGGGTTCTACTTGATGTCCATCCGTTAGTGCCCTCGCTAATTCCGTACGACAAACTTGCAAAAGCAATTGGAGCGAGTAGGATTCCCCATATGTCGAGGGAGGTGCTGGGTTCGCCTTTTATATTGGGGAGAGAACGAATACCTAAGATTATCGCAATAATACCAATTGGGATGTTGATGATGAATATCCACTGCCATGTGACATAGTCGACAAGCCATCCCGCCAATAATGGAGCTAGCGCTGGAGCAAGCAAGACAGGGATTCCCATAACCCCCATTACAGTCCCTACCTTCTCTGGTGGAGAAACTTTATATACAAAGGCGATAGATATTGGCATGATCATACCCCCGCCAATTCCTTGAATGACACGAAAAAGGATCATTTGTTCTGCAGTGGTTGAAATAGCAACAAGAATGGAACCTAGTGTGAAAAATGCGATTGAGAACAGGAAGATTTGTTTGGCGCCAAAGCGATCCGAGAGCCATCCAGAAAGTGGTATAACGGCGGCATGGGCAAGCACATAACCCGTAACCGTCCATTGTAGTAACGATAATGGAGAGTCGAAAGCAGTAGAAAGCTTGGGTAGCGCGACATTTACAGCCGTTCCGTCAAAGAGAACCATAAACAGTCCTAAAATGATCGAAATAAGTGGAATAATGATAGCCTTCATTGATTTAGTCTGCTCCTCTAATCGATTTTTTGATATTGACATCATCTGCCTCCTTAATTAATTGATTTATTCTACAATGGACTAAATCACATCTATCAGATTTGAAAGAAATGAATAGTCTATTGAAAACGGACATGTGTCCGTTTTATAGATTCACAATAACGGACATTTGTCCGTTTGTCAATCGTAAAATCAGTTATGATTTGTTATAATACAATCAGAGGTGAGGTGGCATGGATTCAAAAAAAGAGCGTAAAGATGTTATTAAGTACAGAAGTGCGATTTTGCAATGCGCAGAAGCTCTGTTTTTAGAACACGGAGTTGATAATGTTTCCATGCGCAAGATCGCAACTACGGCCGGAATAGGACAAGGTACGCTTTATAGACACTACGCTCATAAAGGGGAAATCTGTCAGGATTTGATGAAGGAGAGCAGCGAGGAGTTTATTGCCGAAGTTCTGCACTATCTCGATTCGAATAATGGGGATTCCTTGCAAAAAAAATTAACCAAGATGGTACATTATTGCGTTGAATTTATTGACAAGCATTCCAATTGGCTCGTCTATATTCAGGCACCTTCTTGTGAAGAGCGACAGCAAATGATGTATCACTCGCCAATCTATGTATTTCTATATCAGATGTTTTATAAATTGATTGATGAGGCGCAGTCACATTATAAAAGCAAGGATAAAGATACCGGGTTTAGAGTAGATGCTATGTTAGCATCTATAACACCGGAGTTATATGTCTTTACAAAAGAAAATCGTGGTTTAAACAAAAATAATATTAAACAAAAGGTAGTACGATTATATATCGATCCTTTATTTAAGCTTTAAGTAGTGAATATTTTAATGCCGGAGAGCCATCGAGTTCATGTGTGAGAGCCACTGTGTTAATGAAATAGAGCCACCCCCCGCTGCATCCATTAAAATGGAGAAATGTGTCTTCAGTAAGACTTATTTGATGCAAATAACTGCTAAAGATCTTGACGAAGGGCAATTGCATGCTACATCTGCTGTTCGTGTGGATAAGATCTATACATTCTCGAATTAAGAAATTCAAATATCTAAAGACTTCACTTTTCACAGAGGTCAAACAGCAATTTAGTGCATTTATTAAACGAATAAATGACAAACAACAGCCTTTCACCGCATTATACAATGGTGAAAGGCTGTTGTTGTACATTATGATAAATAACCGCGTTAGGCGTCCCAAATATTAATCAATTCGATGCAGTGACACCACACACTCCACGTGTGTGGAGACCGTGAAAGGGATATATTGGTTTTCATTAATTTTTCTGATTGAGTAGTAAGAAAATGCTCTATTAGACATTAAAGGAGTAAGTATCTTAAGCAGTGAGAATGACGTATTAGATGATGTCCTCTGCACTTCTGACTCATTCAAAATTCATTTCTAAATGTGATTTTAAGGTTTCCTTTAATTGGTTCATCTCATTCTCGGTAACGCTCCAACCCTGTTTCCTTAAGTCACTAATAATTCTATGAAACATTGTTATTGGGGGAGGAGGAACATCCTTCAACTCAGCTTCTGGCCCTTCAGTAATCAATGTAATTATGTTATATGCTTGAGCCTCTTCAATATCCCACTGGAATTCCACGAGCGGGAAAGCTTCAATTGTTTTCATTATGTCTAAGTTATTCTTTCGATTATCAAGAGTATTCCCGTTGATATGATATACCTGATAACCTGTCGGTATTGAGCCGTGTGCATTCTCCCAAATTAGATTATGCAGAAAAATCACCTTGCCTTCTGCATTTGTAGAATAAACGTAACCGACATTGTTAGCTTCTTGGTATTCCTGAAATAATTCATCAGAGGATTCAAAGTACAATTCTCCATAAACAAACTTTGCTCCTGGCTTTAATCCTGACGAGTTCATCTTAAGTCTAAGTTCTTTAAACATTAAAGCAAACTCAATCAAATTGTTATGAATCATTAAAAGTTCTGATTCATCTAATACATTATCAAAATGAATAGTAATACTCTTTTGATCTTTCCAAACATCGCCTTGAGAATTATAGTAATCAAATACTCTGTCTACGCTACTATAGTAGAAAATATCATTCTCTACCGAATAAAAGACATAAATCGATCCGGGATTATTTAAAAGATAGTGTAGGTTTGAAGTTGACACACTATATGAATAACCTCCATTGGAATTTCGACCTTTATTTGAAGACTTGAGTTGTACATGTGCCCGAATGTTCGTAGGAGAGTCACCTTCATTAACTAACGCTTCAATGTGTATATCTACACCATAATCATTGTCGGTCTCTTCTCTAATTATAAAATAAGGATCAGTGAATAGCAGTCTAAATTTATTACGAGCTAGGTCGTTACTCACATGCTCCTTAGTTCTTTTGGGAAGATTCTTTGACCAATCATCCATATTATATATCACTTCCTGAGTTCTTTATAATGATATGTATTTTATGGTTTTGGAAAGGGACTCGCCTAACATATTCTACTCGAAAAATCCGTATTCCACATGTAAAAAATATGGTGACTCCCGACACACATAAAGACGAATTTTATTAAATGTAACTCTCTTATAAAATGCCAAATTCACCAAGTTATAGTTGATTGGACATCTATATCTAAAGCTTTAAGAACATTCTCTAATAATAATTGTGCTTCTAAAATTCCACCACAATAGGAAGGTGAAATTGCTATCGTAATCATATCCCATTGGTATAACCCATAAAGTTTTTTTGTGTATTCTCGAACCTGATGCATTGGTATTAATTCAGGATCAAACATTCTATCTGAGTCGTTGAATACATCGATATCAAGATCAAGTATTGCTGTTCGTTCTCCAAGATATGCACCTAGATCTTGTGCGACAGAACTCATTAAAAAATCATCAATATTCATAAATCGTGTCGTTCTATAGTTGCAATCTGGTGGCAGCTTCTCAAGTACTAATTGAGTTTGAGGATCATTCTGCTCTGAAAGGTTTGCAATTGTATTTAGCTCTTGATTATCGCGAGAAACATAAATAACTTCTTCTATCGTTCCTCTAACAAGTGAAGACCAAATAAAGTTATCTATATGCATCATATTAGATTTAGGAGTTTGTCCTAGTGAACTATCGTAACTACTACATACTTCTATTATTTGCTCAATTGTTGTCGCTTCCTGTAGGCCAGTAACTAAAGCACCATCTATTGCGTTATCTAGATGTGCATCTACATGTACCACCAATGATTTATTCCTTATTTGATCATTTAATCTGCCAATTTCCCATGCTGCAAAACTCCAGTTGTGATCTCTTATAATGCAAATTCGATTGTCTTGTGTGCGAACCTTCCAATTTATATCCATTTCCCAATCTAAAGTCACAGACTGTCCTCCTTTGAATGCAATATGTTATGTGCCTACTTAATCTTAAGATCCTTTTTAGCTATTGTTTTAATTGTATCTATACTATTTACGGCATAGCCACAATTTGAATCCAAAGAGCCAACATGATTTCCTGATATAGAATCAGGATTGGTTTCGACTTTTCTTATAAAAATCGCTAACTCATCTATTGCACTAATAGAAACTACAAATGCTCCTACTGAAATCTGTTTCTTAATTTCTTCGAATGACTCTTTAATCAGCTTTTCATATCTACTGATTATTTCTCTATTGTAGATCTCATTAGTAGTATAATGTTCAAATAATTCTCCAGTTGCGTACCTGTAGTTCGATAAACACTCTACAATTATTGAATAGTTGCTTGACTTTGTTTCCCACCATTTCTGAGTGTAGAACTGCCTGAGAGCAAACCGTATTCCATAAATAGGAACGATTAATGCAACTAATAGAGTGGGTATTACTGTTGTAAGTATTTTTATTACATTTTCTTCAGATAACATTTAAATACCCCTCCCATTGAATCAGATGATTTATAGTCCGATCATACTTTTCAATGTATGGACTAAATAATCTTTAGCAATATCAATAGGTAAAGTTGAAAATTCCAATCCTTTTCTTTTAACGAGATCCTTGGCCTTTTCAACAACAGACTGATCTCTTGCAGCATCTAGAAAATCATGACCTTTCCAAGTCATTGTCTTCACATAAAATTGATAAGGAGAGAGCGTTGCCTTTGCTTCGATATATCCTGCTTCTCTTAAAAGCTGGACTTGGTATTGAACATTCTCTTTTTCTTCTTCTGTTTCATACTCTTCCAACTCAACAACAATAGTATTTGTTGCTGTATTATGTTCCTCAATATATTTTAAAACTTGAATAATAATATCCAAATCTCTTTTCATAACAACACCTCTTCTTTCTCTTGAAATTCAGGATTTATCGACTTTATTTGAACTCACATTAAATTTAGAGGTCTTATATTGATGGCTGCTGATGTTAAAGCTCCCCACAAATCTAAACTTACTATTAAGTTTGCCGCCAAGATTACATGCTGGACAGGACAATTCTGAGTCAGTAAGTTTCTTCGCTTCGACTCTGATATGACCGTATGTACAAGTATATTTCAATTTCTTAAGATCGGGATTACTCTTTCTAGCTACCTTTTCTTTCTTGATATATTTCTCTTTCCAATTGGATGGTTTTCTCCGCATCGGATAGCTCTATACCTCCACTTGAATCAACTCTTTCATTAACCCCTTAATGGCTTATTAACATATCTTCTATTAATATAGTCGATTACGTCTCTCTTCTGCATTATGAAAAATTTACTATGGTTCACCAAACAACTTGAGCAATACGGCTGTTCTTCTTTGTTAAAGAGTGGCTTGGAGTTCTGATTATTACAGTTAGGACAGGAATACATAATACCTATTTTCAAACGATTGGATTTACTCCAGTCTTTTGGTGTTCGATATGATTTAGTCAACTTAACTCCTCCAATTTGGTGATAAATCTAGTATTTCATCTACTCAACCTTTTTCATAAATAGCGGTTTCGCCTCTCATATTAAAATCAAGGTATACTTCACCACTATTTAACTCCTTCTTATCAGCGGTACGTTCTAACCAAATCCGAATTCTTTGTCCATCTTGAACTTCTCCAAATTTATACCCATTTGCTATAAAGTTTTGTTGAAGTTCTCCTTTGGATGTAGATCTATGTCTAACACTGTAATCTGCTGCCCACTCATCCATCTTTTTACGAACCAATTTATCCAGTTTCTTTTGTCCGCGTTCGATTGTTTTGTCGTCTTTCATTTGCGTATTTCTCCCCTTGTGTAAACTCATTATATAGTTGATGATAAACTCAGTTTTTCATTCTATTGACGAACCTTAGCGAAAATTCGAATAGTAAAATTATACCATGACTTATACAAAAGTAGCAGTCTGTATGCTGAAAAGGGGGGTATTATAATTGGGATTTTTAGAAAAATCTATAATAAACCATCTTATCAACAACCATCGCTCAATAACCGTTTTTTATTTGCTCAGAAAACGGTATCGCTATGATGAAAACACAACTTGAATCCTCTTCACATGGGAGGTGATTCAAGTTGTTAAATGAACAATGTCCTGAATTAAGAGTACGCTTGTAACCAGAAGAATTTGTGAAACTTTTGGAATGTTAAGAAACGGTTAAATATCACCAAACGATGGAGAAAGAGTGGATCTACAACGAAGGGGTTAAGGATAGAATGAGATTTATGCGTCCGATTTATCGCGGTACGGAGGATAGACTCAGTCGAAGATATGACGACCAAACAGCATGGATTCGTTCCATGCCATCTGTCGCTATCGCATTTTACAGGTTGGTGTTTACTCTTCGAACTCTTCAATCTCCAACCCGCTTTTCAAGGTAAAAACAAAATGCGCCGGTGAGAGAATGGTTATCTTCTCTACCAGCGCATTAAATAGGTCATCTTCAAATTTCTCGAGTAAATCCTGCCGTAAGCTTAATACCTGTATGATCTCATCTACTCGACCCTTAAATTCAGCCTTTTGATTGTTGTCTTCTTCCAGCTTCATTTTATGTTGCCGGAGTCCATCCAATTCCTTAGAGATTCGAGCATTCTCCTCTGCATATACTACTTCATCTATCTGATCCCGAAGCTTCAGCGTCACCAATCCCTTCAGGTCAGCTTTTAATTGATCCATCTGCTTCTCGATTTCAAGTAACGGCGTATGCCCTTCTCGCTTAGCAAGTACTGCTTCAATATTCGCATTCAACGTTCGGATAAAGCCATCTTTATTCTCATGCATGCGGTTAAATACTCGTACAAATGTATCTTGCAATACCTGTTCATCCACCGCTCTGGCATCACAGGCTGCTTTACCCTCGTTAACGTAGGTTCGGCATTGCCACACAACTTTCTTTGAAATATTGTTACTGTTCCATGTTCGCCTTTTAAAATTAGCTCCGCAGCATCCGCAGAATACTTTGCTACTGAGTGGATATTTACTGGAATATTTCTTTCGGTCACCCATTACATTACCCTTCAATAATGCTCTACGCTCTTTCTCGTTTTGTACCATATCGAACATCTCTTTGGATATAATCGGCTCATGGTTATCCTCGATCAAGTATTTCTGTTCCTGACCTCGATTCTTAACTCGTTTATGGCTTAAAAAATCGACTGTGATTGTCTTTTGCTGAAGTAAGGCTCCGTAATATTTCTCATTGGTTAGGATGATTGTAATGGAGGAATCCCACCACTTCTCATTACCTGTTACAGTTTTTATTTTATCCTTCATCAAGCCCGTAGCAATCGCCTGATAGCTTTTACCCTCCAGATACTCCTGATAAATCCTGCGGACAATTTCAGCTTCCTTTTCGTTAATGATCAGTTCGCCTTCCTTATCCTTATCGTAGCCAAGAAATCGTGTGGTATTACAATGTACCTTACCGTTTGCAAATCCCTTTTGAATACCCCATTTGGAGTTCTCAGATATATTCCTGCTTTCATCTTGAGCGATAGAGCTGAAGATGGTCAGAAATACTTCGCCAGAGGATTCTAATGTATTGATGTTTTCTTTTTCAAATAATACGGCAATTCCAAGGCTTTTCAATTCCCTTACGTATTTCAACAAGTCCATTGTGTTTCGAGAAAATCTCGATATCGATTTTGTTAGAATCAAATCGACTTTACCAGCTCTCGCATCCTCAATCATTCGTTTAAATTGTACGCGATCCTTTGTGTTCGTTCCCGATATGCCTTCATCCGCATAAATGTCTGCGAAATCCCAATTCGAGTTTCCTTCAATGTGTTGTGTATAGTGCCTGACTTGATTCTCGTAACTTTCGCGTTGTTCTTCAGAATCCGTACTTACGCGACAGTAAGCTGCCACTTTCTTCTTTACTGTTTGTGTGATTCCATCGATGACTACTAATGATTTTACAGGTACGACAACAACCTTCTTTATTACTTTAGCCATACAGTTCCCCCTCAGATATATTCCTTTTACTGTCACATGTTACGATTACTTCTGCACATCATCAAGTCATTTCCGCCCCATTTTAGGGCTATTTGAAAGTCTTTTTATTTAACAAATCGATCTCAGAAAACTCCTCATCGGTAATCAAATTTTGTGATTTCAATTGCTTTAATAGGCTCACACTGAGCATGTAGTCGATAGATTTCTTCAAATGTATAGGCTCCTTTTAAATGAAATTAAAAAAGGCTCACCCTAGAGGGCAAGCCGTATGATTGTTATAATAAACTTTTTATTTGAATGGTCTTTTCTATTGAAATTGTCGGGTCGCTCGTTAGTTTAGCGGACAATATGAGGTATTTGTATACGTATCCGCTACTGTTACCAGCTTTGATCGTTACACTATTTCCCGTTCTTGCTGTAATAGCTGCCATTACTGGAGTAGTGGCATTCTGATTACTTATCATCCACTGTACTGATTGATCAAACACCTCTACGCCGCTAAGATAAATGATTGCCGTATACGATAAACTTTGACTTAAATAGATGCTAGTGTTACCGCTAATCAATATGTTGTAATTATGTGTGTACTCTTCAACTGTTGTTATCTGAATCGTATCTGTAATAGACGGATGGTAGGTAAGCCTCGCAGTAATCGTTTCTTGTCCTACCTGTTTTCCCATCACTTTTCCTTGGTTATCAACGCTGACCACATTTGCATCACTTGAAGTAAAAGTAATGGCCGGAGTCGGGATCTCCTTCCCATTATCTGTGGCTGTATAATTTAATTGCAAAACATCATTGATTAGTACCTGAGTTGTTGTTACATTGTCTATTGTTAATGCATATGTATGAGAAACTTCATATTTCCAGCGATCCACTATATTATTATCTACATCGTCAACAGCAGATGAGATAGAATCCAGCGAACAACTGAGTTTGATGATTCCTTTAACAGTACGGTCAATACCGTTCACTTTAAACGGCTGATGTGTGTTGTAAAATCGCTGGCTAAGTGTAATGCTTTTCGTATCCGCATTATCTTGCAGATACACATGGATTGTTCCTGTTGGTACGGAGATAATTGTACCTGAACTAACAGAGAAGGTTTCCCCTTCCAAAATGGCATTAAACCATTTCACGTTCCCATCCCAGTTAAAGGCGATGCCGTAATTACACTTGCGTATCCTGCCGCGATTAGATTGTTCATTTTGAACAATTTCGCTTGTTATCAAATAGCGTTCATTTCGGTAATCAATAAAATTACCCGTATGTAATGGAGTTGCAGCACGTATTATTTTTTCATCGCTTGATTGAATTTTATCGGTTGCATCTCGAATGAGAGCAATTTGCTGCACACCGTTTATATGTATATGTTCACCTTTCTCCCGAAGGAAGAAGTCTATCATCGTTTCTATACTTCTTGTCATTAAATCTCCCTCCTATACAAAATCAGGCTTGCAACGATACAAGAACAGTTCCAGATAATCGCTCCATTCTTTCAAGTCCAAGAGAATGAATATGTTATCACTAATTTTCACGTATCGACTTAGTTTCAGTAGAGCATCTATTTCACAGAAGGCTCGATGGGTAACTTCTAGTGAAATATCGTCTTCAAACGTATAACTCTTTATGTATGGCTGTACATCAGCATAGATCGTTTTAACCACCATCAAATCTACAGCCTCCAAGATCTCAAGTTTAATTTCATTGAACATGCTCAATACCCTACTTTGATTCTAGGCAGAGGAAGGGCCAGTCGAATGCTTTGTGGGATACCTGGTTCATAACTGGCTGAACGTTCGCCTTCTTGCTTTTGAACCAAGCCTACCGAATCTTTATTTTTGTAGAGATACAGGGCATAATCGACAACCACAGCATCATATGCAACCGGAAGACTCTCAATATTACAATAGCCGAGTATATTGCTTCTGGCTTTTTTTATATAGTGATTTATGATCTCATCCCTTGAACTATCATATAAATCGATCCCCAATAGTTGTTTCAACAATTCCAGTTGTTCAATCATTTGGCTTGCTCCTTGTCGTTGTGCTTTTCACGTTTTTAGTGATGACTGTTTGAGACGACACTATTATTTCAGTTTTTTCTGATTCCACTATTTCATAATTAGCATTCTTCTCTAGACGTTTAATTAATTCCTCATCAGTCACTTCCCATTGGATTTCTGTTTCTTTGTTCTTGAACCACATATATTCCACCCCCATTAAATTAAAAAAGGGCATCCAGTTAAGGACACCCACTAGGCTCTATGTATTTATTGACTAAGACTTATTTGCCGTGAGAACAGCAAGCGATTCTGGCTTAATACATTTTGCACCATAGACCTGCAAACCTTTAATCGCATCTGAGAATTGCTTCTCTGGACGATAAGCTTCAACGGAATCCACTTGACCAGCAAATGAGATGGCACTCTTATGTCCAGCAATTATTTTATACTTTGCCCCAGTCGTGTTCGGCACATTATTCGATTTGTACACCGACATATTATCGATGCTACCAACAAATCCCGTCCGCATGACATTAGCATCCTTCGTGTAGCGTGGATCTTTGACGAGTAATCCATAAAAGAAAGCAGGAACAACGACAAAGCGATCCCCTTCCGGCACATCGTTTTCATCTAAAACAACACCCAAATCTACAAGTAAATCATAGGCTGTAGCGGAAGTCGGAACAATAGGCGTTGTATCGTTTCCGATTGTATTGCCAGCTTTCACTTCCGTATAAAACCCTGCGATATATTGATCCACCACATTAGCGAGCCCATAGGATGCTTCTACGATACCTCCACTTAGCAAATCCACATTGGCTTGGGCAGCGTCCACATCATCGACTGTAAAATTATAAAACTTAGCTTGGTCGATGGTTAGCGTTTTTTGTGCAGAGTCCAGTTCCTGCGGATTACCAATCCCTGCTGCCTTATCATATGTACCGATGGTTACTGCGCCGATCGAATTAATTTTAACCGTTGAACCTTGCCCTTTGATCTCGCCTTCATAATCGGTATTCACAACATTTCCATAGACTAGATTCTTCTTAAAGCTTTCATTTAAACGTGCACTCCAAATTGTAGGGATAAAATTTTGTACTGACATATGTATTCACCTTGTCCTTTTCGATTTTTATTTGTTTTGTAAGGCTTGTTTTACTTGTTCCCAATTCTTATTGATTTCGTCTTGCGACATACCTTTGATTGTATCGAGTGTGAACGTCTTGCCCGTTGAATCTGCAGGGGGCGTATAACCATCACCTTTTAGGCGCTGTTCTACTTGTTGCTGTACCGCCAATTGGAGGGACTGTTCAAATACAGCCAGATTCGCTGTCGTTGTCGTTTCATCTGCACCAATAAAAAAATCCACTAACGTGAGTGGAAGTTTCTTTTCACTGGCTATTTTGATGGCTTGGCTCGTTAATCGTTCGCGCTGCTTCTCCAGTTTCATGGTTTCCATTTCAGCACGAAGCTTCTCCACTTCAATTTCTTTCTCATCCTTCGCAGGGAAACGCTTCTTAATTTCAGCATCCAGCAATCCTTCCAGTTGATTGGCTTTCCACGTTTCTAGTGATTTTGTGGTACGCTTGTCCACGGTGCTATCGAACCAACTTTTCGCATCTTTATCAGATTGAACGAATTGTTCAATACCTTCAACGCTCATTGGATTCAAAACCTGAAGATACGATTTCACTTCCTCTGTTGTGCCATTTGCTTCAATAAATTGTTTTACTTGATCCAAATCCATTTTGACTATCTCCTTTGATACCCATTCGACTCGTTTGAACCGAACACGCATTTCTATTTGTTTTGTAACAGTTTAGAGTCATGCCCAGGACTACGATGTTACGCATTAGAAATAGCAAAAACGAGGAAAAGGTACAAACATACCAACTCCCCACTTTTGCACATGTAAAACCCTTGATATATATAGCTTTTTAAACCCTCTAAAGCGTAACATCAAGCTTGTTTTCGTCTCATCTTCCGCATTCGTAATTTTGCCTTATCCTTCTTATTATTTTCATCACATTTTCCACAGTAATGTTGCCGATTAGAATTTGCCTCGAATGTAGTCCCACATTTCTTACAATTAACCTTCGGCTTTGCTATCTGTCTCTCAACATGCATATTCCGTTCCAACATATATTCACGTTCCAACTTCTCATCAGTTGGTAACACTCCATTTTCAAAATATCTACAGCTAGGTAGAGGATTCTCGTTATCGAAAAATACACATGAACCATCTTTCCAGCAACAATAATTGGAGAACCCATGCTTATCTCCCAAATAGGAGGCACAATTATTTTTGACGAGTTGTTTGATTTTGCTTTTATTCTGCATGTGCTGATTCTCCAGTCAATTCCATAACCCATTGTTTTTCGGAATGGAACTTGTTATGTTCAAGCTTCGGATTTTCAACAAACGGCAATAAGGCAAGCAAAGATTCATGCGAAACAATATCCTTCAGCTTGACGATGACATCAGCTAATCCCACCAAATCTGTTGGCAAGTTACGTGTAAACTTAACAGCGATATCTCGATAATCATATTGAACACCTTCTTTAATTTGCAGAAACGTGAAGAGGTTTCCTAACCTCTGTTTGATCACACTCTCCATCATCGCTTCACGAATCGCCACCCTATTTTCTAAATTCAGCAGCTTATTTCGGATTGCCAGTGAGGATGTATTCGATGCCCAATTTTCATTGAAGTTCACCTGGTCCATCATGTCATAAATTTTACGTTCGAGATTATCCAGTTCATTTTTCACAAACGAATCATTGATCTCCTTAATCAGCCACGTTACTTTACCACCTATAGGAACTTGGATGATGCCCATCTTCTTCATATTCAGCAGGTCTTCTGCTTCCAACTTGGCATTTTCAATAACCAAATAAGAATTCCGATGATCAGCAATTTCATTGACCAAATCCGAGTTCAGCGCATTATAGGCATCAAATAAAGAAATCACATCTTGGAAGCCGCATTTCCGCTCAGTGTTTGCTGGGCAAGAAATAATGGGGACTCTTCCAAAGATGTGATCATGTTTACCGAGGTATTTGAGTTCAGGTGATTTACTCTGTTTGCTTAAACTGATTTTCTTATCACCTATCAATTCATAGTGCAAGATTTCTTGATCCGTATAAACGTCCAAGTAAACTTTATCATCAAATCGTTTTGTAAACTTATGTAGCCCCAATAGGGCATTACGTTCCGCTGTTCCGTCTTCCAGTACATAAGCATTCTGTGGTGTTAAAACGGTTGCCGAAAACTGACCATCTGAATCCAGATAATTCAGCTCATAGCTCTCACCATATATTTCACTTTGCTTCCGCAGATTAATGTTATGTTCCTTTTCCCAATGGCTCATAAGTAGATCAATTTTTTGAGTGACTTCATCGTGATCGGACTTTGATACGTAATTCACTGGCTTGCCCAATATGTATCCGACTTCATTGTCCACGAATTTTCTCGGAAAGTTGAAAATTAGTTTTCGATTGCTTCGGCTCTCCTGCATGGCATAATCCTTGAGAATAGCATGGTTGCCGTTGTAATAGTCAAAGTATATTTGCTTCGTTAGCGCAGTTTGATTAAGTTCGTTTAGACATTCGAGAATTATTGATTCTGTTATCTGCATTGCGTTATTTCCCTTCAAATGGACATAAAAATAGCCCCCACCAAAATAGTGAGGACTCCTACTAGTCGCTATATTTTTAAATCATGTTAAAGTGACGAAAAGAATCTTTAATATTATCCTGTTTTTCTAATGGACACGGATACATTCTGACATTGGCTGCATATCTGTTTGGTGCCACTTTAGGATTAAGGCCACATACTTCTTTCATATGTGCAATCCAACATGATTTAGGAACATAACCATTCTTTTGTTTAACATATTCTTGAATCTGTTTATATGTAGCCAGCGTAATGCCTCCCTTATTAAATCTATTGCGATTTGATAATTACAAAGCATACTCTGATTTAATTATTACTAACAGTTGCTTGGCTGTTTGCTCATCTAGTTGTATACTCTGGCTAACTACGTTGGTATGTACTCGTTCTTTTGATCCATAAGTATTGATCTGAATGTATTTCTTACCATTCTGAACTAATACATTATATGTAGACTCTGCCTCTGTCTGTAATCTTGAATTTCTTGATATTTTACTTAAATTTCTGATCAATGCCATATATATTCCTCCAAGTAATCTAGTATATGGGAAGTATAACATAGAAGTTTGTAACCAGCACTTAGCAAATTCATTGGCTATCAACCGACTGCAGCCGCCATCGATCAAGGGATGTTGCACTATCAAAACAACAAGCTCCGATCATAGAACTTCAAACTCTTAACCAACTGAATCAATTGAACTGCCCCATATAAACTATCAGGAGCATCGTCAAAACGGCAGTTGCGATTATAATCCTTCACTTGATTATTGTAGCGAATATTGTCCGTATTAAACAAAATATGACCCTTCTTCACTTCAGGCTCCAAACTAATAATCCGCTCATGTTTCTGTCCTTTGGAATTCACGCTATCAACTGGCGTATATATTTTCGATTTCCACAACTCTTCCTCAAACTTTTGTTTCATATAGCTTTGTGCTTGTATAGTCTCGAATCCTATTTTATCAACGGGATAGGTGATCAACTTTTCGATTGCCACTTGGAACAAATCATCCGGCAGTAGTTTATATACGTTACCGTCAATCACATAAATCTGCTTCGTCTTACGATGCTGACCTATGATTGAAATAGCAGAGTAATCATTCTTTTTTCCGGCTTTGATAGCTGGATCAATATACATAGCAATCTCCATCTCTTCAAATTCAGGCAAACGATCCCAATACATGATGTTCTGGAAGATATAGTCGTCAGTTGAGCGTGGATCGTTTTGAAGCTCCTTATAGAACGACTTCTCACCCATCGCTTGCTTCTTGCACATGAGATAATAATAATCCAGATACTCGCTCCAAAGGATTTCTGTACCCTCAAGCATATCCTCTTTGTTGGCAATAAAAAAAGACAAGGCAGTGTTGATCCTGTCCTCGTCTTGAAGGTTGTTATATTTGATTTCCCATTCTGCCCACAAATCATCTCGTTCTGAAAATTGAATGACAGCTGCCTTCCGTATACTTCTGACTCCTGGAATTTTACCTTTGAGCAAATCAGCCATGATATCCTCTTCATTTAGGATTGTACCGCATATAAGAATATTCGTATCTCGCGTACCGATTGGTAGAACGACATCGGTGAATGTACTTTTAATTTGATCACGTTTGGTTTCCGATTTAGCTGTATCATCTTTAAGCAAGTCATCGAGTAAAACCAGTGTTGGCCTGTGATGCTTATAATGGATGCCTCGGAGAGAACCATCAATCCCACGAATCATGATGCACGAGTCTAAGCCGTTTTTACTCCTAAGCCAAATCTCATTATTGTTCCAGCGAGAACCTTTACGAATGCCAAAATCCTCAATCAGCATCTGATTCGTTTCTAGCTCATCTTTGATCATATCAAGGAAAGGAAGAGCAATTTGCTCTGTTGCTGATATAATCAGCGTGAACTGCGATTTATCATATAGAGTTGCATATAGCGGAAATAAAAAAGAACTGATTGTCGACTTTCCGTGTTCCCGAGGGAGTCCGAAAGCCGTAATCAGCCCAATATTGGAAAACATATGTTTTAATTCAGCAAATAGTTGACGGTGAAATTGTCCGAACTCTCGGTCAAAGTATTTTGGAAAGTAACATAGAGCGAAATACTCGATATCCATTTCAGCTATAAGTTTTCGTAATTCTGAAAAAGAGAAGGTTTCGATTAGCTGCTTCATTTTTGGTGGAATAAAGTGCTTCTCCATGTATTGTTTGAGAAGTTGTGTTTGGCGTATTACATTGAATACATTGTAATTTTCCTCAGCATCTATAACTTAATCACTTCCTATTCTACATCTTCATTAGTCAATTCTTCCGTAGTGTCATTAACTTTGATTAGCGTGTAAATATACTTTTCCCGTTTAGTTAAATTGTTCAGTTGAATCTTTTGTTCAACCACTATTTCCATATGTTTTGGAACCTCAAATGTTGTTTCGTTAAAATGATCCGCGAGTTTTCCTGTAATGTGTTCTCCATCTACACTTCTAAAAGAGAAAGTTTTTTTCTCAGTATGAATACCAACAATTTCACCAAATATCTTCTCCACTGTTACCATATTATTTATTTCGCCATCTAATATACTAAGAGTATTCTTCACATCTTGAACAGACAACTTTACGTCAAAATAATTTTTATTTGGAGAAGCAATTTCAACTTTTATTCCGGTATCCGCTTCAATTAACGTTTTCATTAAATTCCTATATTTCAGAACAACTCTTTGATTCTGGGTAATTAAAAAAGCCTTCAACTCTACAGGATCACTTTTAGTCATCAATAATTGTGCGAATAACTTCAAAGTATCACTAAGTCGAGTTTCTCCTAAAAGATCGCTCAGCTCATTTGATTTTAATTGAATACCAAACGAAGCTGCATATGTTCCTGTTACTTGCAGACTATTTTCAACCTTAATATTACTGGGAATTTTCCCTCTCGCACTATTACCTCTATGAGCAAGCATGTACAATATATTCTGTGTATTCGAAAGAACTTCTCCTAATGAAACACAATCTATTTCCCTCACATGACCGTTAGCTATCTCCAATGATAAATTAACTATATCTCTTCTCTCAGATTGAGCCATTTCAAAGATTTTTTCATTTATGCATGGCATCATTTCATCATTTTTCCAATTAAGATATGCATCTTCAGTTGGTAATAGATCACTCGATATACCCATTGGATCAATTTGAGTTGCCTTTGCAATATTTGAGTTATTTTCTTTTATCACTTTCCATATGAATTCATCCTCAGGCTTAGTAAATACATCATAAAGTGATATCCTGTTACTTTTTGCGAATGCCAGTCTCGCCTCGGTTAGTGGAGCAAATAACCATGTTTGATCTTGTTCAGTATAATCAACATAAAGAACCATGAATCTTTGTCCAAATTTACTTATACATGTAAATAATTGAGGTTCATCATAAAACAAAAACATCTCTTCAATATAGAGCTTACCCAATAAATCTACACCAACAAATTCTGCTTCCATACTAAACCACCTCTTTGCATACTTCAAAATAAGCATGAGGAAGTGCCTCTTTAATTAACCACCAAGTTATATGAGAATTACAGTTATTACTCGGAGTTTTTTTAATTACACCACTAGATCCCATCGTCATTCCGGTAGCAACGTACTTCTTTTTTCGCATGATTGGAGATATATTTCTCATTTTCTCAATTTCCTCTATATCAGAAATAACAGATAAACCGAAAGCTTGCAACTTTCCATTATAATTTCTATTTGGATTCAATATAAAGTGTGATAAAAAATCATTCTCACTTACTGGATTACTTTCACATAAACGATAAACAATTATTTCTTCTTCTAGAGCATCATTTGGAGGGCAATTCGCAGGAAAATAGTCTGGATAAATTTTAATATTTACACTCATATAGTTATATCACCTATTATGTAGTTATTTCCCCAACTTTATAACACGAGGTATATAAACAGTTCTACCAATACAATGCTTTCACCTCTATTTTCCAACAAAAATTCCTGCATCCTTTGCTAGCGGCTCCGGTTTCCCATATAGAAGCCGCCCCCCTCCCTGACAAGAACAAAAAGAGCGGTATCTCTACCACTCAATATTCGCTAATGCTTCAGCCATATCCTTTTCGGTTGTCAAAGTGTAGATATTTGTAGTGGAAACGTGATCATGTCCCAATATTTGCTGAATAGTAGTCAGCGGTGTATTCTTTATTAACCTATATCCTAGTGTATGTCTGAGCATATGCGGAGTTACCTTCACATTTACCCGATCCCCATATTTATTGAGTATCAAGTTGACCGCATTTCTCTCAAATGCTCCACGCTGCCCGATGAATAAGTATTCCGAGTCGCTTTCCAGTCTAATTTCCAAGTATCGAGTGAGTGCTTTACGTACATCCTTATTAATAGGAAGCGTTCGTTGAGCATTCCCCTTGCCGAGTATCCGCAATAACCCTTTACGTTCGCTCATGTCTATATCTTTCAGCCGAATACCGACTAATTCGCTTACCCTGATGCCTGTTCCAATCAACAACTCTATGATACAGATATGCATTCGGTTGCCATGTCGATGGATCTCGTTCCGTACCTTCCACATGTCTGTATCCTCTAACCCTTTATATTGCCGGACATCCTTGTTTCTTACCGCTTCAACGTGTATCTCTTCCTTTATATAGCCTTGTTTGTGCATCCAGTGGCAGAATACATTGATACTGGCTATCTTCCGGTTGATCGTCAGTATGGCTTGATCGCTGCTTTGAAGGTACTTCTTATACTCTACCCCATCCAGTTCGATCAGCTTCTCCAACCCATACTCCGTCTTACCCCGATACCAAGCCATGAATTGCAATATATCCCTCAAGTAGCAGGATACTGTGTTCTCGCTTCGATCCTTACTGCGTAAATGTGCCTCAAACCCCTGTAAATACGGCATATCGCCCCCACCTTTCGCTTGTGTGTCACATCATACCGTTGGTGGGGGAGACAGTCAACTAGATGCATAACTTTTATTATGTTGGATTAATGCCTGTTTTATAGCCGAATACTGCCCTTTTCGAGGCACATTTCACCCTTTATCTATCGAATTACTGACGACATAACCTTATGCATCTGGCTCTTCGAAGCCTTCCTCAATATGGCCGGACTCCTCTATGGCTTCATATTCAGCTTCTATTACATCAGCTTCAATCATCTCAAGGAATAGTAGCTTCCGTTCGAGTTCAGCAGCTTTAGTATCGATAATAATTTCACGTCTATCGTTCCATTCGTTCGGAGCTCGGTTCTTCAAGTAGAATATCATTGCTGTCGGGTTTGGGGGCTGATGACGTTTCACCTTCTCGATCCTGGTTTTCTTCTTGCCATTCTTGTCCTCTTCAATAATTGTTTTGATTTCTTCGTATTCATACCCCATCGCTAATTTAAAAAGTGAAGTTTCCACGCGATTTATAGTAACAGACTTACTCCAATTAATAAGCTCGTTGAAGGTTGGGTGCTTGTTTGCATACTCATACCAAGTAGCAGGATGGATGCCGAGTTTCTCACACATTTGTTCATTTGTTAATCCCTCTTGGCACCAATCTCTAATCTCGTTGAATCTTGGTACGATATGGGTCTCATACTTTGATGGACGTTCCATTAACTTTGTGAATTTAGGATGTATTTTTACATATTCGTACAACGTGGTAATATGTATCTCTAATCGAACTGCAATCTCATCATCAATTACTCCATCCTTAATCCATTGCCTAATCTCATCAAAACGTGGTTCAACATTCAACTCATACTTGGTCGGCTTCTTCGATTTCTTTTCCTTAGACATAATCAACACACCTCCAGTCAAACAAAAAAGCCTATGCAATGATGCATAGACTACTGTATAGTTTTTATAATCATTATCAATTAACTATTCCGTTTTACTTAAAGTCATCGTACCTATTCAACTAATGTTTCCCGTTATCAACGAAAATCACGTTATCACCTCGGTTGTTTATACGATGATCTATGAAGTTAAGCCATCCCGTTAAGCGACAAAAAATCCTGTGCAGTAGACGCACAGGATTCTCAGTTGAAACCTTAGTATTTGTTTGTCACTACCGATAACTGATCTGTTTGACCACCTAGCTTATTGTCAACGGTCACATGGCCGACAGGGTAGGCAACTATAGTAATCTCGTCACCAACTGCAATATCGCCGCTTGGGACAAGTCCAATAACGTCGATGATCGTTCCATCTTCGGTAGTTCCGACAACCTCGGAGAGCATACCAATCTGACCTGTTTCACTATCTGGTGGGTAGTCTTGGACAATAGCGACATATAAAGTAAACTCGACTGGTTTTCCGTAATAATTCCATGGTGTCTTAAATACCGAACCAGCGTCGGCTTGAATGGGCGTGACTGGCTCGTTCTTAATGGCCTTCAACATGTCTATTGCTAGATGTATGTTGCCATTCTCCATGGCATCTAACTCAGCGGTATTCCATTCGGGATTCTTACTTCTAGCAAGTGCTGCCTCTGCTTCAGCTTTTGCTTTCGCTTCTTCCTCGGCTTTCTTCTTGGCTGCAGCTTCTTCTTTCGCTTTCTTCTCCGCTTCTTCCTTCGCCTTTTTCCCAGCTTCCTTCTTTGCTTTTTCGTCCGCCTTTGCCTTAGCATCAACTGCATCGTTTGCATCCGCTTCTGCTACGGCAGTGGTACTCTTGCCATCTTCAATGCCTTTTGCCGTTTCATCAGGTGCCGCTGCAGTTATGGTCGCTAGGAACAGAACTAATGAGATGAACGCAAAAAGCGCTGTCTTACCGCGAGAAAATTGCATCTTTGTGAACTTGAGAAATGTGGATGGTTTGATGATTGCAATAAGCAGATAGATGAATACGAAAAACAAAATAATTGCGATAAAATCTAACATGTTTGACCCCTCCGGTTATGTTTAGGAACTTTTCCCATTATATAATCAATTTCCTTAGTTTGGTAGGTTTCTTTTAGGAAAAAAGTCACATGTTAGCAGCCTTTTTTCCTAGATGTATTCGAGTAACGCTTTTGAGCGGCAGACTTCGACATTCCTAGTCGTGCTAATCTCTTAATATTGATGTTATTTTCCAGCTATCTTTAGAATCTAAACTAAATTTTAAATTGTTTATCTCGTACCGTTCATCGCCATTTTTATCTTTATAGGTAATTTTCACAACTCCTTCACCAACACCAGCATTTCTACTAAAGCTAATAACTCCAATTTTTTTTATTGAGACTATATGATATTCTTTTCGTAATTTAATCATATTTGCATAGTAATCAATGATATCTGCTGTTTGTGAATCCCATTCAAGGAATTCACTTCTTGATACGGATACTTTACGTTATCCCTAATCAAATACACGCCAGTATCGCTGCCAACATGAGAAATATACCGTTTCACAATTACATCTGCATATTTCTCATCCAGTTCCATCGTATAGCAAATTCGATCCGTATCCTCGCAAGCAATTAATGTACTTCCTGAGCCACCAAATGAGTCGAGTACAATATCACCAATCTTGCTGGAATTTTTGATCGGATAGGTTATCAGCGGAATAGGCTTCATGGTCGGATGAAATTCATTTCGGAATGGTTTATCAAATTCCCACAGAGTAGTTTGCTTTCGGTCACTGTTCCAATATTTTTTATAAGTTGGCTTATTTCCATAAAGAATTGGCTCATGCTTCCAGTGATACGATTGCCTTCCGAGGCACATGCTGGACTTCGCCCAGATACAACATTGTGTCAATTTAAATCCAGCATCTCTAAAAGCCATCCTAAAGTTCAGCCCTTCACTATCAGCATGAAAAACATATATGCTCGCTCCATCATCTGCCACTTCATACATCCGTTTATATGCTGCCAATAGAAAACCATAAAACTGCTCATTATCCATCTTATCATTTTCAATTTTCAACGCATCTTTGGTCTTTCCGGTATAATCCACGTTATAAGGAGGATCAGTCACAATTAACCTGGCTTTCTTACCATCCATTAACGTTGCCATATCCTGCTCATTTGTGCTATCGCCGCAAACTAATCGATGTTTACCTAGCAGCCATATATCACCACGCAAAGTTATTGGATTCTCAGACAGAGCATCATCAACATCAAAATCATCTTCATCTGACTCATCGTCTTTGTTAAACTCATCGAATAGCTTCTCAGCTTCCGAGAAATCAAATCCAGTCAGCTCGATATTATATTCCTCTTGCTTCAATTCATCGAGCAATCCAGCTAACGCATCAAAGTCCCATTCACCTGTGATTTTATTTAGCGCAATGTTTAAAGCTTTTTCTTTCGTCTTATCAACATCGATCAACACACAATCCACTTCTTCGTATCCGAGCGCCTTCAACACTTTATGTCTCTGGTGTCCACCTACAATTGTATAGTCTCTGTTGCATATAATCGGCTCACAATAGCCAAATTCCTCAATACTCTTGCGAATCTTCTCAAACTCTGGATCACCAGCTTTTAAATCCTTCCTCGGATTATAATCAGCATGAACCAGTTGATCAATTTTTAATTTTATAAATTCCATTGTCTATTCCCCTATTCTGTATAAAGCAAAAAGAACCCTAGCGATTAGCCAAAGTTCCTGCGTTAAGTTATGTATAATTTAAAATTTTGGTATTTTGAACCGCCATTTAACTTGATAAGTTTGCACTCGATAAGCGAAATATTTCAACCCGTTATACCACTGCATTTATTCTCAACTCCTACAATTCCAATTGATTACCAATATTGCTAACGACATCATGCCAACATTTTTCGCGATAGTCGTTCAGCACATTTGAAACTTCCTCCACCAGCAACTCACATCGTTTTGTTAGGCTAGTCGATAAATGAAGCATCCGTAGACGAACACGTTCCTCGTAACCAGCTTCTCGCAGTATTTCATCTACTATTTCTTGTTCTACACGTTTACGAACAGTTTGCTCCAGACTATTCGTTAAAGTTATCGTGTCAGGAATAACTTTACCTTTGTCATATTCCGTCATCTTTCCTTCCAGCCAAGACACGAACAGTTCAGAATCCATAGCATTCAATTCAACACGATTCGTCTGTAGCCATAGCTTCCACTGTTCAGGAACATATGCTGCAACAGGCTTTTCATCTTTCTTCTTCTCCAACTCTTCAACTTCCAATCCCATCTTCATTGCTTCCCATGGATCGAGTCCAAGATTGATCACTTTTACTTTTCGTCCAGGACGGGCTTTTGTTTCCTCAACGAGCGTCTCATAAATTTTAGTTCCTGCTGCATCAGCATCGTGTATACAGAAAAATTGCAACTCCTCTCCGTTTCGCCAAGCATATCTAACAAATCCTTAACGGCTCGACTTGCATACCCTTTGGACGTGACCAATGCACAATCGAAGCGTTCAGGAAATTTCACATCTTTAAGTAGTGGAAACAAACCTTCCTTCTCAGAATACAGAATCTTATTGAACGTCCATTCAGGTCGCTTATAACCTTGAACAGTCAATGTTCCAATTGGAATTTCCTGACCAGTATGCGGATGATACAATACTCCTCGATTATCTCGATACATTTTCGGAATATCACCATGTACAGCCTCGTAATCCGTAACCACACCACAAAAGTAACCATACTCAAGCTGCCTGTTCAATTCTGTGATAATATATGGCCGAATCGCATAATACACTTGTCGAAGGCTGAAAGGTAAACGCCCATTCCCACTTGCTTTGTCAATGGCAGCTTGAAGATTGTTCAGGATGATATCCTTCTGCGATTTACGTGTTTCCTTTGGCAGACTGCGTTTCGCTTTACTTGCCGCTTTCGTGACGGCTTGTACAATCGCGTCCTTCATTGGTTTCAGATCAGGTTCCTTCCCATCACTGACAATCGGCATATATGGCGTAATAATATTGATGACGATATGGGCAAGTTTCATATTTATATTTTCGAATAAACCACAGCCTGAAATCACCATGTCCTTTTTTCCACGATACAGGTTCATCTGTCCTGTTATAGGCGATTTGTTAATGAGCACATCGAGTCCAGCAGGAGTATCAAAATCAATCCACGCTTCAACAGCAAATGGAATCTCGGCTCCATACATCCCACGACCAGTAGGCACAGTAAATTGATCATTGGAGTTATAATAAGAATAACCTGCAACTTCTCCCATGCTTCCTAGACGATCTGGATTTACTTGTTTGCTACCATTTCGAATAGTTCCAAGTAGCTCTTCCGCTTCCTCGAACGTCATTGAGTTCGATAATCGATTCTTATAACTACTCGCCAGTTTCCCAGCTTTGGCTCCAGTACAACCATCAAATTCCGAAACCAAATCTCGAACGCTTCCGCTATGTCCTTGGCACAATTCATAAAACGATTCCGATGTATACCAGTACCCTGACGTTTTACCTTTATACTCATCACCACGATTATAATAGATAGCTGCTTCAGCCCAATCCAGGTCAACCTTTAACGAATCACCAAACTGAATTTCAATTGTAGTTCCAGTATTGACATCATCACCAATAATCTCAGCAATGGACGATCCATCCGGCTGAAACTGTATTTGATACCGTTTCCCTCTAGTTGATACATGCATAGTCCCACCTGAAGCAATCACCGATCCAGTTACCACTCGTAGACCATTTCCTAGTGCGCCGCGAGTTGGCATCCTCAATATTTTACTGGACATAAACGGACGATTAATCGAGAATAATTCTGACAGTAGAGCAGAATCGATACCCTCACCATTATCCTTCACATAGAAACCATTCGGTTCTAAGTAGCCGACCTCACATTGACCACAGTGATCGAGTGCGTTATCGGCCAGTTCCTTTGCAACCAATAGTCCAAGTTTGTCTCGGCTCACTCCAGCCTTCTGCGGTAATGTTTCCAAACTCCTAAATTTCATCCAATCGTGAATCGATACCATTTCCATTTTAAAATTCTCCCTTTACGTTTTAGATTCATCAAGATATATTTCCATGTAAAAATTCAAAATTTTAAACTTTTGGGCATAAAAAAAGAACCATACGAATATGGCTCTAAATAGCTTCCTATTACATTAATTGTTTCAATTCAAAACCAAGTTCAAATACCTACCGCAGAAAACCCAAAAAGTAAGTGCGCCTTTTTGCGTATTTCTTTGCTGTCGCCCCACCAATCCAAGGAAAACCATCTTGGAGTTGGCGGATGCGATAATTTTGTTTTTTTGGCGTGGTGCATTTTCTCCCTATATATAGAAGAAGTTGTACCACGTTAATCAGCTATCCGATATCTTCCCATTTTGAATGGATACGATGATTCTTAAATGTGGCAATATATTTAGTACGATCACTATTTTTATCTTTTTTTTCATAAATCTCAAAACCAAGATCAGCAAAATTTTTATTAATCAATTCTTCGTTTCCTCTCCAATTTCTCTTCAGCCAATTTCTGAATTTTTCACCAATACCATCTTTTCCTTCATCAATTTTAGACAAAGGTAACGGCAACTTATTAAAATACGTGATATTCTTCGAAATCCATTTTGATATATCATCCGCGAATGCTTTGACTTTATCCTCAAGTCCATACAAAGAATCATCGTGGAGTTGATGCCATGTGTATTTACAATTTTTAAAGTACCAATCATTTAATTCATATACTAGCGGTTGAAAATCACGTAAATACGAGTCTCCTTTTGAATCATCAAATGCTATATAAATATGGATTGGGGTTTTATCCTTTATCTTTCTTAATGCTGTCCGATGAATAATTTGCAAAATTTCCGCATAAAGTTCACCTCTGTAGATCATCTCCAATTTCATATCTTTAAACCAACAAGTTGAATTTTCATCTTCATTAATATCTAATTCAACATCGTCACCATAAAGACTAATTGCAATGGCTTTATAATAATCCGCATTCATTTTAGGAACAGACGTTAAATACAGTGCCAAAATATCTCTTAATATATTTTTACCAGTCGTATTTAATAGATTAATCGGCTTCGTATTTTCATTCACCTTTATCTCAAATGAGTCTAAGTGAATTTTATGAATACTCCCCATCCCCTTATAAATCGGTATATCATACTTCATAGGCAGTACAAACATTTCGGTATGAGCCTGGTGAAGTTTAGTGATTCGCTCATGAATCGTCTTTTGAGTAGTCGACTTTTCCTTACTCCTACTATATTTGCTGGTGTTGATAAGATCTTGAATAATTGTCAACCGAGAATAGTCATTGTAATTCTTAACTTCCTTCAAATTAAAGCCAATATACTGTCGTTTGTTTAAGACAGCAGTCCCATCAAGCACTAACATGTTCATTTTAAGTTTCATATAGTCGATTCGTTCGGATACGATAATTTTCCTGCCTACTACACCTCTGTCATCGTAATTATCAATTCGCCCAACATTATCCTCATAGAGCAACTTTTCAAAATGCTTCAATTGTTTAATCGACTCTATGTTCCTTTTACTCTCATCAGATTTGAGTATCTTTTTGAGAATAGATTTCAAGTTTTCAACTCGAATATTATCTTTATACCGATCATTATAAATCAATGCTTTAGTATGGCTGGTCTCATTAATATATAGATGATCCGAAATCAAATTACTAATTTGAGACCTGTAATCTTGAACCAAAATATTGGATAATTTCAATGTTTTAGATAAATTATCGAACCAGTCTAGTCCATTATTTTTACTGGCGATATCAAAAAAAGAACAATTTTTACCACTCGGCTTCTCATCAACTATGAGCATTCTTTTCCGTTTATTGATTAAATTCTTCGGATCTAATTTTTCTCTACTACTAAATGCCCACTGATTATATTGATGCCATGTGGAATATTGATTTTGATTTCCATAACCTAGTGCGAGATTGTCCATTCGAGCATGTGTAATAATCACAATCTGATGATAAGGAACATATATCTCGATATTTTCTTTATTATCCTTATCAACGACCACAATACAATTTTCATTAAACGCTTTCATTTCATTAAATATATCATCGGCCATATTATTTTCACGGATAACCATTAGAACAGGAATTTTCTTCTTATGCTTTGTTTCTGATACAAGCCATTTTAAAAAACTGATCAAAACAGTCGTTTTACCATGACCCATACTGGCATTACAGACCCATGACACATTCGGATCAGACTTCTGCTGCTCATGTTCACCATTCTTAAATTCTAAAAATTGGGTAAATTGCTTATCATACTCGTCATAAAAATCGAAGAATACATTAGCGATATCCCTAAATGCATCCGTATGGATATTAGTCTTATGACCTTTACCTAAATAGTTGAACATTTTCCCGATTTCTTTGTCTCGATTAACTGCCACAGACTCACTCCTTAAATTTGTGTATTCTTAATTTCCTCTAATGCTTGCTGAAATTCATTGTTAATCTCATATAGCCAAAACTTCTGATGCTTATCGATGGTTAATGCGCGAGTAATATAACGGATATTTCTAATTTGTAAATTCCGCATCATCTGGCCATCGTAACAGTAAAAATAGTTCAAATTGATTCACCTCCGTTTTGATTCAATATAGTGTGAGCACCAATCAATATGGTCATAGGTGTTTGTTGTCTTTGTCTTTTTGTCCTTCTTCTTTCCCTTCCTCCCCGCTCGTAGCGGGGCTATAACCCATTAAGATATATTAATTTTGATCGCAATAGATTTTGAGTAAGACATTATTTTCTCAGCAATCGTTACCTTTGTCCCGATATATTGTTCCAAGTCATAGGCTTCCTCTCCAGAACCTCCCGTTACATACTCACTGGCAATAGAGCCAAGATAACGTTCAGTTTGGTCGAATAATGCGAGGTAACCTTTAGTATTGTTTTGCAAATGCATGTCCAACTCTTCTATAACATCAAACAATTGAACAGGGGACATATCTGGGTTTATTTTGAGCAGCTTCACGTAATGGGCTCTAATCGGCTTCAACTTTAACTCCGGCTTATTACTGATTTTATTGAACGCGTAGACAACATTTGCTTCTCTTTCCACATCGATTTCAATAAAGTGCTTCCCGATAACCGAGCGAATCTTATAGATACCATCTGGCAATACCACTTTTACTTCCTCACCGTCAACCACGCCTAAACCATCTTGTACGGCAAGCCGCTTACCACCGAAGTCTCTTCTCAAATGATTCAGCGAGCTCACCTCCAAGATATCTTGTTTGCTGTAATTTTCATGCACCCTCATATTAGCAATGATTCCTGACGGACAAACTGTCCAGCAAAATCCATAGTTGTCATTCCGAGCGTAACTATTACCGCTGATCTCACTTTTAGTAAGAATGTAAGAAATTTGCGCCGCGCATGAAGCAAGAACGGAAGGCTCCGCATAAATCTCAAGACCTCGCTTTCGTATCTCCTCGTTCAGCAGACTGTACGCTTTTCTTCGTTGCTTACCCACTTCTTTCCGCTGATCTTTGCCAATAGCCTGACTAGGATCATAAGTCGCATCAATATTTTCTTTCTCACTCATCCAGTCATCATAAACTGGCTTTAATTCAGTAATAATACGATTAAATGTAGCCGTATCGCACATCGTTTTATCTTGAAGCAACCTATAGGTTTGTCGGCTTGGATTCACATACCCCTCGATTTCGTCCTTCAAAACATCACCATCTTCTGAGAACACTTTCTTCATCCAGTTCTCCGCACGTATCACCAATTGATTTAAGGGTGATTCTGCCCATTCACGCTTTTGATAATTTCTTTTATCGCCAAAGTCGATATTGATCATAAAATAAGGCTTCAATCTGGCTTCTTGCTTTAAAATTTTCGGTATGACAACAGGGACTTCAGACTTCTGAGAATCTATGACATCGCCTTGCAGAATTTTGGAAACTGCACATTCAAAGCTGTATTGGCTTGGATCGCCATTGTTATGTTCACAAGAGCGATTAGCAAAGGTTGTGCCAATGTTGGTTATTTTCCCAGTTTCGTTCGACAAGGAGAACAATTCGTATTCGATGATGGATTGTATTTTTAGAGGTTTCTCCTTCGTTTTGGGCGCTTCATCTGAACATGGAATAATCACATCCGAGTTGATAATATTCCACAGCAAGATTTCATTATCGTAAACACTGATCTGATCCCAATCGAAATCTGCGCCCCCAATGCGTAGCGCGGCAAGGGAATGGGCATTGAATAGTACCACCCCATCGATATCTTTGATCCATTTATGATCCGACTCTACGAATTCCATTTTGAGCGTCTCACTGTAATGAACGATAGGATTGCGAATACCGACAAATCGCCCTTCTCTTCCTTTGGCATAAAATTCTCCCTTATGAAGGAAACCAACGATTTTATCTACATCGCGGTACATTGCCCATTCCATAAAAGCAATAGGATCAACAGCGATAGGATTTGTAAATCCTCGAACATAAAATTTCCCTTGATAAACATCCTTCACAATATCTTGTGCTCGTCCAGCCAGCCACTTTCGCATATGGGGATCATCAAGCATTCCATCGTGTATGTCCAAGGCTTCAGCAAAATAATCTCGCAGTTCATAATCCGATTCCTCTTCATGGGGATACATGCCAAGGTAAGCTTTGATAAATGAAATATTCTGTCCCTTAACCAGTTCTCTCGCTAATTTGGATGTCGGCAGCACAAGACGATTCAGTTCCTTTGGTGTGAGCGCAAATGCCTGTATATGTTGATAGGCGGTTTGGATATAGGGATTCGTGTCCACCATTTGTTTACTTACAGCAGCTATGGCGATATGCTTGAATCCATAATGATCCTTGAGATCATCGTACTCTTGAATGCTGGAGAACAATTTGTCGTCATCTTTCTCTTTCTCTAGAAACATCTTAAACTGACTTGCCGTGAGGATCAGATCAATCTCCTTAATGGTATGAGGCTTGCCCCACAAATCAGGGATAGCCGTAATGCCATGTTTAGCGAAATAGGCTTTAAAATCCATTTTCAGCAATAATCCTTTCTGCATCAGATCACGATATTGAAAAGCGCTTGGCACATAATCGAGTTTTAATGCCTTACTGATTTTCGTCGCCCATTCAATTGAACAAAGTCCCATTCCATCGAATAAGTTTGTATCATGCGAATAATCCTTCATTGCTGCCAACTCTTTGCCTACACTATAAGGAGTTAATGGAATCTGTATGCGCTCCTCCGTCTGTGAAAGTTCATAGGCAGGATAATAGATTCCTTGAAAGAGGGTGTGGGCAACTGGCTTCAATATATCTTCTGCACGGACATACCGATTCTCATCAAACCATTTGCCATGAGCCTTATGAAATTGAAATTGGGATTTGGGTAGTTTAGCAAGAGCATCCTGTGATAGTCTTTCTTTCGCTTCTGCCTTAGCTAACTTATTCTGCTCTTGTTGTATATCTTGCTGAATCATAAGTTGTTGGATACGTTCATTTTCTTCGGCTTCGTTTTCTGTCTTCCTGTAATTACGTACCTGAAGGACGTTCTCGGTAACAGGCTTGATGGCATCTTCGATTACGCATATTCTTGGCTTGTTCTCAACAATATTAGCGCTGGATAAACACAATCCAATCGAAGCCAGATACTTGCTGATAATGGTTTGCTTGATTTGTTTATTTTTACCGAGTGATAAATACTCATCCAAATGGTCTCGCAAGTCTGCTCGAACGAACAAAGTACGTTGAGATCGTTTCATCGAAACACTGCAAATAGAACGTAAATAATGAATATCAGCTATCCATATTCCTTTCTCGATGATCTCGGCAAATGATTTGCGCTTGGCTGGATTGTTATCTCTTTCGTTGTCTTCTATCATTTCACCAGTTAATATGAAGGCATCAGTAGTATAGTCGTTTCGATTGTCATATTGCGGTGGGAACGGCTTGTTGAGTAAGCGAAACAGGGTGTGGTAGTATAGGTTCTCTGACTGCTGGATCAAAACAGGTTCTTGTTGCGTAATTATGAATTTGCCATTAGAAATTCCGATGTTGCTTTTAGAAAGCTTAATCTGACGTATGCGAACAATGCTTTTTTTCAAGGTGTTATGACCTCCAAGTTTTAAATGTAAAATATATTAATTCACTATATAATTTCATTTGTTACTTTCGGAAAAAGCATCTACCCTTTTAATCACCATTGTTCCAAAACCCTTATAGAACAAGGGATTCTTGCTAATTCGCAATTTCTATCCACCAGTTCAATAAAAGAAAAAATATAAAACTTGCTGATTTTCACTTGTGTTTTAACGTGAATCGTGATAAATTATAAAAGTAAATTATGCAAATTGAATATGTTCTTTTTCAGTTTTTGTACTTTTAATGTTTCAGATCCTACGGAATACAAGATTTATGGATGCACAAATATACCTCCTTAATTGGGAATAGTAATGTAAATATGTACCGTTTATTAGGCACACTAATCTAATATATCTTATGGAAACTACTGTATCAAGTAGTTTATTTTTGTTTATAGAATTCTTACAAATGTATACAAAGTAAAGAACCGTAGGCGATGTGCTCTCGGTTCTTTATCTTTTCTATATACAGACATTCTGGAACAGCAAATACCTGCTCTATAGTAGTTTAAATCAACATTTTATTCTGTAAAATGAATATCCAATTCTCGAAGTTTTGAAACAATATCTACATTACTTTCATAAAATCTAAAACGATCGCCTTGAAAAGTTGATATTAGTAAGTATCTTTCAGCAAGTTCTTCTATCACATCTTCCTTTGTGATTACAGCATCTGAATAATTATCTTCAATTTCTTTCTGTAGTTTTTCACGATCACTTTCACTAAGATTAGAGGAAAAGCTTTGAATCTTTCCTAAAAATCCTACTACTTTTCCTATCCGTCTCTCATATGTGGTCTTAGACGTTTTAGTCACTTTTTCTGAAGTTGACGTGCTGTACTCCGTATAAATCGCATAATCCTTGATATTGCTAAGTTTTATTCGAGTGCTACCGATAATGATAAATAAAGGTTTATTCATATGTAAGCCATCCTTTAGCAAAGTGTTAAACTCAGATTATCATGTTTAAGGATCGCTATCAATAATTTCAATTTGAAACTCGCATTTTATTGAGCAACCTCCAATTTTTCAGATCATTATATTTCGGGCAAGCTTATATATCCAATTGCTTGACCGTTTCCAAATTTCTCAAGCATTTTGGGAGCTGCTTTCTGAAATTTATTAAAAAGAGCACTGTCTTGTAATTCTATACCATCAAAAAACTTTCTCCCTCCGTCCTCACCACTTTCTATGATACTCCACTCTTTCGGCTCATAGACAGATACTACTTCTCCGTTTTGAATTCCAACTACATATCGAATATTTTTAAATCTTCTTTTATCAATAACCCAATTTCCACGAGTTGCATTATATAGATCTTTTCCTTCAGCAAGGGTATTCTGAATTTTAACCATCAATATTTCTTCAGTCATGATAGGCCTCCTCAAATTTGAATGCAGATACAACAGTCATTTCGTAGGATTAAATCTTGGAAACAACAAACCTTCAGTGTTATCAATAGATCCTATTACCCACCATTGCTTTCCTTCGTTTAATTCAGCCATCAGATTATTGTCAGAAGATATACTATATCGATAAAAATCGGGAAGAGAACTATACAATTTAACAAATTCAATCTCAAGTAACTCGGATTTATTCATGAAAGAAGTTGTAATAGGCTCAGCATCCGAAATAATTTTAAGTATGTTTTGTTTAATTGTAAACACTTTACTCATGAGTATCCCACCTTGTTTTTTTTCTTACTTTAGTACCTAATGCAATAACCCATTCATATCATCCAAAATTTACAATTCTCTCGAATAAAGTAGCTACCATCTATTTTAACAGTTTCGTCGGTGAACGACTCTACCTTACCTACTGTATCAAGCTCTCCATCAAGCCAAACTTCTATTTCTCTTTGGAATGAAATTGATCGTTGAAAGTCAGTATCTAGTTTGCATGGTTTTCTGATCATAATGCTCCTCAAGAAAGTTAATTAAATCCCTTTTAATCTGGTTATCATTGGTTCCAGTACACTTTTGGCTATTTCTTCGGTGCCATGACCAACACACGTTTTTTTATTCCATTTGAAGGTATGCAGTTTATCGTTCCCTTCAAACAGGAAAACCAATTCGTCTCCATCCTCTGTTATACCTACTTTAGTATACCTAATACCATTGTCTAGAAGCACATTCTCAAATGCAATACGTAATCGATTTATGTTTGTTGGATTAATCGTCTTAATTTTCAACTCTACCCCTCCATACAAAATTATATTTATGCAGTCATTTCTAATCATTTCTACTGTGGTTACAACCCCAACCCATTCAACAAATCCCTCAACGCAACAATTTCATCCTTGGACAACGTAACACCTTTATCCATCTTATCATGCTCAGGTGACCATTCGCGGATATCATATTTAGGTTCGCGGTCATTCCAGCTAATGAGATTGTTTCTTGCTCTATGCAGTTTGCTCTTGCCCGAAAAGTTCATCAATATTTTTCACTCTTACCTTTAATGTATTATCTAATCCGTCTACTTTGTCTGACCTAGCTGTTCCGTAGACATCGAAGTCCCAATGCCCTTTGACAAGTTTTATTTTTATACTTTGACCCTTGTATTTATTATTTCTGTCAATATCAATATATTTAAATATGATACTTTCTGGAATAATTGCAATTTTACTTTTATTTAATGCTGTTTTTCCACAAACAAAAGCAAAATACATCTGCCTTCCTTCAGATTTAACACTTTTCAACTCATCAATCTGATTTTCAGTAAACGGAAAATTCCATCTACAACCATTCTTTTGACTACTTTCATTGACTGGCTTTTCGCTAGACTTAACATACACACGAAAATCGCCCTTATTAGTAGTGAAGTCATATATTTTTCTATTTGGGTCTATTCGTTCTTCAAATATGGCAGGAACAATTCTATTGTTTAATAGATAAGAAAGAAATGCTCCACAAAAAAAGTCTTCTCGAGTTAGGCTCACAATGAATTCTCCTCTTTATAAATTTTCAATCCGTTCAGCAAATCCCTCAGTGCAACGATCTCTTCTTTAGACAACGTGACACCTTTGCCCATCTTATCGTGCTCAGGTGACCATTCGCGGATGGCGAATCAACTCCAGTCTTTACCACTTAATAGATCAGCAATTTTCTCCGCTTACATTTTTTTCATAACCATCCATGATAGAAACATCATAATATCGTTTTCCCATCATCCCATTTTTAGAAATCTAAATGAAATCAGTTTCATAGTACTTATCAACAAAGAAAAATCTATGATCACAAGCAATATCATAACCGAAATCACTGTGATTTCTTTAAAATGAAGATTATTTCATCTTTAATCTGGGATAATCTTTTTTCAATTTGATTGCGATGGTCCTGAAACATATCGATTTCAGAGCCAGAAAAATCTCTTAATTGATCAGAAAATAAAACGGTATGACCGATCATCTTACCCTGATATTCCAAAGGAGTACAACAATACGATTTAAATCCGTCCGCCATCATTTCCTTCTTATGATTTAATGTTACAATGTCTTCACCGCGTTCAATATTACTTACAATTAATGTATTTCTAAGGTAAATCGGCTCTTCTGCCCCACCTGGAATATCCATTTTGACATCAAGCCCATGTGAATATTCTTTGTAGCCATCTGGTATACTCGGACCTGCTCCGAACCATAATCGTTTTTCATCTTCCTCAAATAAATAAGCTCCACATAGCAGACCATTTAACTTTTCTTCCATCGTCATACAATAATGACTTAGGGAGAGTCGAGTTTGGAGAGAAAACAGTTCTTGATCCCCAATCAGTTCTGAATCGTAGAGTTTTTTGAAAACATTATATAAATCAGATTGTCTTTTGTTCATTGGATGTATTTGTGTTAGTAATGTTCTTATTTCTTTGGTCAGCTTAAAATGTTTCAAGGAATCGATTATATCTTTCATCTTATTTACACCTCGCAGTCTGGCAACATCAAATGCTAGACAACCCCTTCTTATCCTTAGAACTTATCCTTTCCTGAACAACCCTCTCCAAAAGATCACGAACTATTTCAAGGTCATTCGCCGTTAATGGTACTCCATCCCAGTGAAGTTTCGAATTTTTAAGAATCGCTTTCGCATTCGTACATTTATATTGGGGATGAAGATCATCCGTAGCTCCGATTATATAGTCGACGGATGTGTTGAAAAGTATGGCCAGCTTCTGCCACACTTCAATGGGCGGCTGTCGATAATTTAGTTCATAACAGGCATAGGTGCTTTTAGCTACACCGATTGACTCTGCTACAGCTTGTAAAGTCATCTTTCTTTCTTTTCTTAATAATCTTAAAGTAGAGACTTTCATGGGAACCTCCATTTGTTTCGTTATTGATTGCTGGCAAAGTCTAAGATTTTATGTTCAGAATGTCGTAAATCATAAAATTGTCCTTTAGCCTCAACTAAAGGATTGATAAGATCGTCTGGATGGAGCATGACTATACGAGCCACTTGACCATCCGTCAAAATCACATGATCGCCAACCAATCTGTTCATCATGTTCATGATAAAACTATGAACAATCTTTGGATCAAACAATCCATAGGAACTTTTGTAGATTTCCTGAAACACTTGGTACAAGGGTACTGGTTTCTTATACACTCGTTCTGAAATCATCGTATGAAACACATCAGCGACTGATACGATCTTACTGAATGGAGTGATCTTTTCGCCCGAAACTCCAAATGGATATCCGCTGCCATCTTCTCTTTCATGATGCTGAAGCGCAACTAGAGCTTGTTGTTCCGTCATTTCTGAAATATTCCGAATCATCTCATACCCCAAAAGTGTATGGAGCTTCATTTCGGCATACTCGTCAGCATTAAGCCTACTTGCTTTATTTAATATCAAATCAGGAATCTTAACCTTGCCAAGATCATGCAATAAACCCGCAATGGCAAGTTCACTTAGCTCTTCGTCTTTCATCCTCAACCATTTTCCGATTAAAAACGAAATAACCGCAACTCCAATACAATGTCGATAGGTATAATTATCCTTTTTACTTAATTCTAATATAACATTCGATAGGTTATTGTTGATACATAATTCTTGGATTTTCGGCATTAACTCATCCTGTATCCCTTGATTCGATAGCTGTTCCGTTTGGTGATGAATCTTTTCATAGATCGCTTGAACTTCTGAAATCGCTTCTTCCATTATGACTTCCGTAACCAGTTGGATGTCTTCTCGCCATATCTCGATTCCGTGTTGGTGAAGGAGATCAAGATGATGATTGTCTAAGATACTGTTCTGAGGTAGAAGTAAGCTGCCTTGCCTCGAATAAACATTATTATTTAATCTTCTCCCAATAAAACGCGTATTATCGATAAGAGTCACCCACTTAAAGTTGGTTAAAACTGTTATGATCAAACGTCTTTTCTTCAATCGGTTCAAATATATCCATGCTTTGCCGATCAATGATAACTCGACCTTCAAACATTTTCTTCACAATAACTTTCTTTGTTGCTTTAAGGCTTGTCACTACACCTGTGATGCCACCAACATACATGGCAGAGATCGTATCTCCCGCTTCAAGCTTGGAGCCTCGGCAAACGGAATTGTCCAGAAAGAAAATGATATTCCTTGCTGAATAAAGGTCGCATTGGATAACGCCTTCTTTTCGGATAAGGATGTCTCCATTCGACTTTAATGTTGAGTTCTGACCTTGGTTTATGTTGATTTGGACTTGCGATTCCTGACTTAAAGCGACTCTCATGAATGCTTTCTTTAAGACTCGCAAGAAATCTTCCATTCTAGGAGCTGTCATGATTTCCACTATTTTTGTTGGCTGGAGGAATAACTCTAAATAGTTGTTCAGTTCTTGCAAAGCATCTTTATTGTAAGACTGTATGCCTGAAATAACACCCATCAATTCTTTCAGAACATCCCATACTTGCTGATAATTGCTTTCTATAACCAGTAGCAACACTTGGCCATACCGCACTTGCATATTCTTCTTACTGATTTCACTTAATAACATTTTTGCGCTTTGCATCATTTTTTCAAGTATATCCATCAACTGTTTGGAATTATTATAGAGCCTGTTATAAAGCATCCCGAAATATCCAGAATACAAATTACTCCCGAAGACGTTTCCCTTCACTGCAATACTCCCAGTGGCTGTTAAAGTCGAATTAAAAACGCTGCCAGCCACATAAATGTTCCCCAGTGATTCAATAATCATGTTATCCATAACATCTCCGTAGACAATCACGTCACCTGCAAATACGATATTGCCTGTTTGTAAGTCAACGTTACCTGGCACAAGGTAAGCCGTATTGATGTCAAAGTACTTAATTTGATTACCTGTGACTCGAGGTCTTCCCTCTTTTTTAGCAATAACAATGGAATCCGATGTAATCTCTACGTTATCCCTCCCAGCAATACGAATGTCCTTAACCGGATCGGGAAATAACACATTTCCAAGCACATCATACCCCGTTTGTCCTTCTACAGGTGGTGTTTTCTTAGCAATGACATCTCCACTCTTGACGGAGGGAATGTTCATGTGATTTTTATAGTCGATTAACCCCCGTACCTCGGTTAAGATGTTCTCGATGTTTTCCGAGAAGAATATATCCAGTCGGGCGTCCTGACCTTGAACAGGCGGCTTACCTCTTGCGATCTTCACAGGTCGATGAGAAAGCTGAAGGATTTCCATATGTATGGCTGGTACATCCAGATTCATCTTAATGTTCATATTTTCAACTGCTGTAAGAATATCTTGCAGGTTGATGGTCTCCAAAACGATTGATGAATCTTCCTCCGCAGTCAGTGTTACACCCAATTCAAGAGCCTTATCAGCTAACGACCATGCATGTCTCTGTGTGCGATTAATTGTTAAATATGCATCTATTTTGTCTTCTGATACTGATATTTCGAATAAGGGCTTTTCTTCAATCTTCCACTCGATTACGCTTTCAGAAGAAACTTTAGTCTCTTTACTGATCTCTTGTCCATCTATCAACAGCTTGACAGGAGCTTGTACCTTTAAAGTAGGGACTTTACCCCCATTGGACGGATTTCCAACAATGACCTTTCCATGCTCAACCTTAATAAATCCATCCACGACCTCATCATCTAGGTTAATAGGCGTAGTTGAAGATGATCCTATTCCCTCTCGTTCCTGTGAATGAGAATATTGGTCGAGTTTCTTCAACAACTTTAATATTTCTTGTTCACTGATATCTGACATAGGTAACACCTCACTTGTTATATTCCTTTCAATTCGCTAAGGCTGTTGAAACGGCTTCGATAAAGTCTTTATTATCAAACGGTTTTGCGATTACCGTAACACCCTTATTCATTCTCGAATCACACTGTAACTTTTCAATTGAACCTGTACACATCAAGATCTTGGCATCGGGATCTACTTTCGTAATCTCTTCTATGAGAGAAATGCCATCCATAATAGGCATTTGAAAATCGACAATCAATAAGTCGGGGTTCGTCTCAAAGTAGACATTTAAAGCCTCACGTCCATTATTTGCTTGTAAAACGACTTCATGACCTGCCTGAGTAACTAAAATTGAAATCAAGAAGCGAACAGAAGGGCTATCGTCAGCAATCATTATTCTCGCCATGTGTCCCTCCAAATATAAAAATATAAACATCCAGAAGAGTGATGTTTTAGAGGTTCACCTCACCTTCGGTAACTTGGCGACCATAGAATTATCTTCCTTAGGTCCATAGTTTTGCGTCCCTACTTTTTAATAGGTTTGCCGTTTCGATTTGAGCATTATGTAGTTCATGTTAGCTTTATTATATTTGCAAAACGCAAACATTTCAACATTTTTTTGCAATATTCGACACGTTTTGATGGTATGTGTTTAAGCGTCACTATTAATAAAAAAGAATCAGCGACAACAGCTTGTCAGCAAATAAATATTCGCACAAAAAAACGCTGACGGAGATCATATCCTACTAACGCTTTGAGCGTTTCAAAGTTTTATCAATTATGCTTCTACCCTAATCCTCTGTTCCCAATTAATAAACCCCTGCTACTTCACACCACCTCAACCCGCATTCCACCGTTGCATGCATAAATAAACTCTTGCTACAAAACCGCCATGCAAAAGATCAGGGGGAAATGAATGGGGAGACAAACGATTGGAGATGGATGAAGAAGTTCGTAAAGAGGGGAGTCGATTTGGGGAAAAGGCAGGAATATCATGGGTTTCGTGTGCCGCGGCGATCTGACGACAACCCCGAGGTATTTAACGAGGCAAAAGAAAAACCGAGTGAAAACAGGGATATACCTGGTTTTCACTCGGTTTTTTTCGGTTCTTTTGCAGGCTTCTGGGTGTGCCTGGAGGTTGGCGGTATCTGCTGCCTTTCTCATTCACTCACTCAGGAATATCAGGACTTTATTACGATTTTAGCTGGACTTTATTAGTTATATCACGGGTTTATTAATTTGTTACATCCTCTCGATATATCCTTACCACGCACTCCACATGCACCGTATGCGGGAACATATCCACCGGTTGCACCTCAACCGTCCGATAACCGCCATCCTCGAGCACTCTCAGATCGCGCGCTAATGTCGATGGGTTGCAACTCACGTACACCACCCGCTCCGGTTGCATCGTTAGGATCGTCTCTAGTAAGCGCGGATCACAGCCCTTACGAGGTGGATCTACGACGATCACATCCGGCGTGATCCCTTGCTCCTTCCAGCGAGGAATGACATCCTCTGAAGCGCCGACTTCGAATTCGACATTGGTCATACCGTTCAACTTAGCATTAGCCCGTGCATCTTCGATTGCCTCAGGGACAATTTCTACGCCATAGACTTTCTTCGCATGTTGAGCTAAGAACAACGATATCGTTCCGATGCCACAGTAGGCATCAATGACGGTCTCTGCTCCTGTAAGTCCCGCATAATCCAGTGTTTTCCTATACAGCACTTCAGTCTGGACTGGATTCACTTGATAGAATGAACGTGCGGAGATGGCAAATTTCACGTCACCAATATAATCGTAGATGACTTCATTCCCCCACAATACATTAGTCTTATCACCGAAGATGACGTTCGTCTGCTTCGTATTGATATTCTGACATATACTAGTCACAGCTGGCATAGACTTGGTAATCTCGGCAATCCAGGTGTCAACATTCGGTATCTTCGCACCATTCGTTACTAAGACAACCATTATTTCTCCTGTACGGAAGGCCACTTTAACGACAACATGGCGAAGTAAACCTTGTCCTGTTTCCTCGTTATAAGCTGTGATACCAAGCTTACGACCGATAGTTTTAACAAGATTAAGGATTTGATCAATGGTCTCATGCTGTATAAGGCATACATCCATATCGATAATACGATGACTTCCTCGGGCATAGAAGCCCGCTACAAGCTCTCCATCAGATTCTCCGATGGGGACTTGGGCTTTATTGCGATAACGCCAAGGATTGTCCATGCCGATTGTATCATGTACCTTAATCCCTTGTTCTGCAGCTTCCCCACTCACTTGTTCATCTAGTACATCTAATTTCCCAATGCGCACTAGGTTGTTTATTACTAACTGACGCTTCCATATCAATTGTGCGTTGTAATCCATATGTTGTAGCTGACATCCACCATATTGATCCTTGATCGAATAGGGCACTTCAATACGATCAGGGCTCTGAACTATGATATTTAATAGTTTAGCATAACCATATTGCTTCTTGGTTTTCAGAACTTTCACCAGAACGCTCTCCCCTGGGAGAGCCCCCCGCACAAATAGGGTATAGCCTTCTACACGGCCAACCCCATCTCCGTCATGGTTCATACCGACAATGTCGATGACGACTTCGTCGTTCTTGGTAACCGGCAATCCAATCAATGGAGCAGGATTGCTATGGCGGTCGGATGAGCGACCGCTACGGTGTTTTCTCATGATGCTATATTCACTTCTTCCCTTAATTTTCTCATGGGTAACTATTTTAAATCTGCTTTAGCGAAAATCTGTATATGTTGCTTCAACATCTCGAAAGTACCAGGTAATGAACCCCCTAGCTCACCATCAAGATTCAACAACACTTCACCTGGTGAAGTGACCTCCATATAATCTGTTTGGAAATGAATGACTTTCTTATCCCGCAGATGTTCACCACGGAGTGCCATACTAACGACACGAACGAATTCAGGTAAACTACAGTTCTTTAGTGCAATGACATCAAATAAACCATCATCAATACGCGCATCTGGAGCCAGTAGTTCGAATCCCCCAACGGAATTCGTATTCGCAATGAGAAACAACATAAATTCATCATGCAAAGTTTCCTGTCCATTCGCCTTGATAATAAGTTCCTGTGGTGATAAGCGAACCATCTTCTCTATTCCTTTTAGATAATAGGCAAGTTGTCCGATTAAAGTCTTGAGCTTACTTGGAACATCGTATGTCAATTCCGTTAACGTTCCGCCACCCGCAATATTAATGAAATAACGATCGTTGGCTTTTCCTACATCTATAGGTCTTGTCTCTTGTTGAATAATCAGATCACAATATTCTTCCCAATTCTTAGGAATACCAAGTCCTCGAGCGAAGTCATTAGTTGTTCCCAGCGGAAATAAGCCGAGTGGTGGAAGATTTTTTTTGCCAGCTATTCCATTAACGACTTCATACAACGTACCATCGCCACCCGCGGCAATGATCATATCATACCCGCGTTCTACAGCTTCTGCAGCTTCACGAGTCGCGTCTCCTTCTCCCGTTGTAGCATGGACCGAAGTCTCAATACCACCTTGGTCGAGGCGTTCTAATATGTCAGCTAGTCTTTTTTTCATTTCCTCTCGTCCAGAAGTAGGATTATAGATTAACCTTGCTCTCTTCATACCAGAAACCACCTGTTATTATTATTTGATCATTTGTAACATAGCATAAATCTGTTTACCAATCCAATGCGACAGCAAGGGATGTGGCAGAAGTGCCTCACCGGTATAACGATACTTAAATTCCTCAAGTCGACCCGGTATTACATTCTGAGTGAAATATCCCTCACTCAAGAAGAGCGGGAATACAATCACCTCGAATCCTTGTTCATTGATCCAATATTCCATTCTCTGCTTAACAGAGTCTGGATTTAATAATGCATAATCTACAGTAACCACATCGCTCATCGCCTTTACTTTTGACGCGAGTGATGAAAGACCCTGTTCCCAGCGGACTCGGAAATGTTCATAAATACTTCCGTGACCAATAAGAAGTATAACTTGACGACCATGTTCTGAAGATGAAGCTTGATCTCTTACTTGATCTCTTACTTTATCCCAGATCATCTGAGCAATATCAGGATCATCGTCCATCGGAAGTCCATAATGTATATTAGCTTGGATGTGAAAAGGTGCCAGATCTGTTTCGCAATCTGCCGTCTCTTTCACACCTAGCGCGTAAGCAATTTCATCAACATGCGTACTCCCTGAAGATACAAACAGTGGAATGGTGATAATATCAGTTACACCTTGTGCTTCGAGTTGATTGATACCATCTTGAATCAATCTTCCCTGTACAAGCTCCAAGAATGAAACCGCCACAGGAATAGATTCCTGCAGCGGTAATTGATTCACAGCTTCATCCACAAGCTCTACCCAAGAAGATTCCCTGGATCCGTGGCTGATTATTAACACGCCTGGGCTCACCATGTTATCGTCCTAAACGTTCCAATGACATTTTGTACCCATCATTACCATAATTCAAACAACGCTTAACACGTGAGATTGTAGCTGTGCTTGCGCCAGTTTCTGCCTCGATTTGATTATATGTTGAACCTTTACCTAGCATACGTGCTACTTCCAATCTCTGAGAGAGTGATTGTATTTCATTTACCGTACACAGATCATCGAAGAACACATAACATTCTTCAACATTCTTAAGAGTTAGTATCGCTTCAAATAATTGGTCCACACTTTTGTCATTCAGCTTCTTTAATTGCACCGATAATCATCCTCTACTATTACTATGTAATTCTATTGTACTTTAGTCGAAGCAATCTTTTCAAGCATTAACGGAGTTACGCAGTAAAGAATTGATTCTAAAACAATATAAACAAAGTATAGGCAGAAGCCTCTTTCCGCTCCTACCCTATGTGATCCAGGCATTCGTCCATACATTATGTACGCCTACAACATACTGTGTTATTAACCAATCTGAAAAGGATAGTGATAATCATGCCTGTGCATTACCATCGTCATTCTCCGAGCAATCAACGTTCACTCGGTCCTTTTTCTTCACCCTCATATAATAATGCATACCCTGGAATTGAATCATTAGGAGATATTCCTCAGCTTGAAGCATCATCCCAGATCCCTTATCAAGGAGGTGGTGAATGGATTGATCCTGCCACAACTACAGCGGCAACCGTATTACCACCTGCCACCCCTGCGAAAACAGGATTCTCTTTAGCTAACATAGGCGAACTCAAAGGTGTTATCGATAGAATGGGTGGTATAGATGGGATTGTTAGCTCCATGGGTAAGTTCCAAAAAGTTATGGCTGGAGTCCAACAGATGGCCCCTATGATCAAACTAATGATGGGTACCTTTGGAAAAGGTTCAACCAAAAGCACAGCTAAAGATGGAGATGACTTATACTACACCCCAAGAAAGCGTCGACGTAAAAAGTCCACGACAACGCAGCGCAAGAAGACTTCCAATCGTACCTTCTCCAAGAATTCGAGGAAGTCTACTCCATATCGGAAGTCTAAAAGAACATAAAGTCCAAACTATAACACTGTAGCTTTCTATTATTTAAACCAGCCGCGTCTTATAAACCAAATCACCATACCACCGCCAAGCAAGAACATACCTAGTAAAATAAATGCATATCCGTATTGCCAATGAAGTTCCGGCATATTGTCAAAATTCATTCCATAAACACCTGCTATTAGGGTTAGAGGCATAAAGACCGTCGTTATCACGGTAAGAGTCTTCATAATCGCATTCATTCGATTGGAATTAAGTGAAATATAACTATCACGCATATCTGCAGTCATTTCACGGTCTGCTTCGATCATATCCGTCAGCTTTATCAAATGATCGTAAATATCGGCAAAATAAACCGTATGTTCTCCACTATTCTTAATATGTTGTGAATTAATTATTCGATACATGAGATCACGCATAGGGACTATCGTTCGTCGCAATTTCAATAATCGTCCACGAAGGTCAAATACCTGTTTCATTAATTCTTCGACTGATTCATCGCTCCCTATGTTCTCGATCTCAGCCAATTCATCTTCAATACTATATAGTGCAGGGAAATAAAGATCTACCATCTTATCAATCAGAGTATACGCACACGCGACAGGGCCACGAGACCAAATCTTACGATCATTAGCGTGCTGAATGATTTGTTCCCATGCCTCATCAATCTCCGTCAATTGTTTATGATGAAAGGATACTAATAAATTATGATCTAAGAATAAATCTACTTCTTCTACATTTAATGTATCGGGGTTCAACGCATGAAGAACAAGAAACTGCAACTCATCATAGAAATCCAACTTAGGTCTTTGTAACACAACCATGCAATCCTCAATAGCTAGTGGGTGAAAATGAAAATATGTATCTAGGAGTTCAGCTTCATCTGGTGTAGGACAATTGAAATCCGTCCAGATCCAAGCATAGTCATTCATATGGATATCCTTTAACGCTATCCCTACTTTCACCTCATGCGCATGCGTTATAGCAATAGTCCTAATCATAAGTTATTCCTTTCCATCTTAAAAATACAAAAAAGCCAACCTGTATTGATTGGCCGATTCTATTATTTTAAATTACTATTCAGTTTATTCATATACAAAAATTTAGAATAAGATTTTAAATATCACACCTGCAAGTAGACCTGAAATGGGAATAGTAATAAACCATGTAAGGATGATACGGCCCGCTAATGACCACTTCACCTCAGATACACGTTTGGCACTACCAACACCTAATAGAGCAGATGTAATGGCATGTGTAGTACTTACTGGCATGTGAAGAATTGTTGCAGACAATATGACGGAAGCTCCAGTAATATCTGCTGCAAAGCCATTAATCGGCTCGATTTTAAAAATTTTAGTTCCCATCGTTTTGATGATCTTCCATCCTCCGATAGATGTACCAAGCGCCATCGCTGTCGCTGCTGATAATTTAACCCAAAGAGGAACTTCCAATGTGTCCTGCACTCCCGCTGTTACCAGAGCAAATGTGATAATACCCATCGCCTTCTGAGCATCATTTGTTCCGTGTGTGAATGATTGAAACGCTGCAGTAATAACCTGCATTGAGCGAAATCCTTTATTCACCGTATGGGGACTCTTCTTGGCAAAAATCCATTTCAAAACAGTCATAACTATAAATCCGACCGCAAAAGCAATTAATGGAGAGAAGATAAGCACTTTAACAATGCTAATAAATCCTTCCCATTTCACATGACTAGATCCCGCTCCTACTAGCACAGCCCCAGCTAATGCACCAATTAATGCATGAGATGAAGATGATGGAATCCCGAACCACCAAGTCACTAAGTTCCAAATGATCGCAGCAAGTAATGTTGCTATAACAACTTCAATCCCATTATCGAGTGTTGCTGGATCTGCTACACTTCCCCCAATGGTCTTAGCAACCCCTGTAAACATAATAGCACCTAGAAAATTCATACATGCTGCCATAATAATAGCCGGTCTCGGTTTCAAAGCACGGGTAGAGACTGATGTCGCAATAGCGTTAGCCGTATCATGGAACCCATTTATAAAGTCAAATGCTAAGGCGAGAAAAATAACGATACCTAATATCCATATTGATGTTTCCATATTCGTAAACCCCTTAAGAGTTGCTCATAATAATTGATTCCAACATATTGGCCACATCTTCACAAGTGTCCGTTGTTTGTTCTAGACGTTCATATATTTCTTTCTTCTTAATCAATTCAATTGGATCAGTAACCGTTGCAAACAAATTCTTGATGCAAATTCGAAGCAAATCATCACCTTGATTCTCAAGATCATTTAAACGTATAGTGTGTTCACGAATAGCTAACAATTTCTTCTGTGACAATAAGTGAATAGCTTTCTGTATCTCATATGAAGATTGACGTAAGATTTCTGCAAACTGCACGATATACTCGTCAGGTTTTCCTAAGTTATACATATAGAACCGAGATGTCGTAGCTTCCATTCCATCAATGACATCATCTAAGCTAGAGGTTAAAGCCAAAATGTCGTCACGATCAATCGGTGTAATGAATGTTTTATTAAGTTCCTTAATGATAATGTGTGTGTACTCGTCACACTGTGATTCATACTTCTTCATTTCTGTTGCAAATACATTTACATCCTTAAAATCTGCAACGTTCTCAGCGAAATAATCCGCAGCTTGTACGATTTTATCAGCCATATTCTCCATCGTTTCAAAAAATATGTCCTTCTTCTTTATTCTCATTTGATTACCCCTTCACAGAAATATTACCATTCATTTAACTTAATACTTGATGACAACCTTGTTATTCTATCACAACTGGCATCTCTTTTGTAAAATCAAAATCACTAATTTCACAAAAACAGTCATTTTATTTTACGAAGTTCGCTATGTTATTTTAAACCAGCTACATAACAGTGTCAAAAATCATATTATTTTGGCGAAATAAGTGGATTATTCTAATAATGATGATGGATTTGAGACTGTCACATGGCTGTCAAAAGTAGGCTCATTGGGTACAATATTTATGTAGGTGTTACCCGGTAGTAATGGAATCTCCTGATTATCCTTAACGAAACGAATAACATCATCCTGAGTATGAATCCAATTTCCTCTAATCAACTTTCCATGTTGGAGTATTAGTGCTTCACCACCTAAATCTAGATCTACGGAAAGTCTCCCCACATCATCAAGAACACGATGGTCAGCACCCATTATAATTACATTTGCCGTTTCTAACGGTACGTTATTCATCAAGTCAATATGAGATTTATTATTAATGAATCGTTTATACAACTTAGTACTTTCATCATATTCATAAGATACGGTATAATCCTTCAATTGAAAGGTAATGTCAACTTTCTCAGCATTCTCTCCTGTTACGACTTCATATTCTGAACGAAAAGGATAGGTTGGAATCTCCACCTCTTGTGCATATCCTAATTGTTCTGCACCTTCTCTTAGCTTGTCCGTATCGGAGTATAAATTATGTGGAGCTTTTCGACTTTTATCTCTCCAAAAAAATGAACCTGCTTTTCCAATCTCATCTAAATCATCTTTCTTCTGCTTCTGCAAGATTGAATATGCATCTGGACTTCCCCCTGCATGAACAAGTAATCCATTATATAAATCCCCTATTTCAATTAAATAAGGTCTTATACTCCGAATTGGACCTACTGCAACAGCATCGTTCTGACTTTGGTAGATCGCAATAAGACGTGTAATTCCACCTTCAGCAAGAACTTCATAGATAATATCTGCTTTACTGAGACCCGTTTGTGGTCTTGCTGCAGGAGCATTATTAATCATTACCGCTATTGGACGAGCAATTGAAGGTTCTTCAATGGGAAGTCCGGTTAATGGAGCCGTGTACAGAGGTAGCGTAATGATCTCTACGGGCTCTTCTTCAACCAATGGTAATGGAACTGGTGTTGCTTGTTCAGCACTATTAGAATTTGCACAAGACGAAAGAATTAATATCACAATTAGACCACTAATAGAAATGATGCCATTTAACCTCAATCGTTTCATTTACTCAATATTCCTCCTAAGTAATATTTTCTTGTTCTTTTTATTTAAGCATAAAAGATCTTTTCTGTCTGTCATCATCCTAATTTCAAACAATAAATTCTATTTAATTTTTATTATCTTAATATATATTTTAAATTTGTGATTTAAATCACATATCAAGTGAAATATTTCACTTATAATAAAGACATCAAAGAGATCATCTACAAAAATACACAATATACCTCAAGGAGTGAGAAAATTATGTTCAATCAATTACTAAGAACTAACAAAGTTATTGCATTCATCCTTACTTTCATCCGGTTATATCTAGGTTATACATGGTTCACAGGTGGTATTCATAAATTAACAGGCGGCTTTGATGCAGGAGGATTTCTACAAGGAGCAATCGCTAAGAGTACAGGTGATAATCCTACTGTTCAAGGGTGGTGGGCTACATTCTTAGAGAATGCCGCTTTACCTAGCGTCAATTTCTTTAATGTACTTATTCCATTAGGTGAGACTTTAGTAGGGTTAGGACTTATTCTAGGTATGTTTACTACATTCGCTGCACTCATGGCTATGATAATGAATTCGGCCTTCCTGTTATCTGGAACGATAAGTACCAATGTTCAAATGCTATTAATGGAAATGTTTATCGTCGTTGCTGCTGCTAATGGTGGACGTATCGGTCTGGATCGTTGGGTAATCCCTTATCTTCGAAACCTATTCCCTCATATGGGAAAAAGACCAATATCGAAGCTTCCACATTTAGAATCTAAAGGTGCCATGTAACAAATAATGAATATAACAAGAAGAGCAGGGCTTATTAAAGCCCTGCTCTTCTTGTTATATTCATTATTTCGAGTTAAATCATTTCAACTATTAAGAACCGAACATCCAACAGTTTAAACTTAGATTACCATATTGATAATCTTGAAATAGTCGTTTTGCTGTTCGATCATCGTCTGCTGCTCCCATTGCATAGAAGAGCGGAATGAAATGTTCAACCGCATAACGAGGAACAGCTTGTTCCGCATGGGGAGCCTTATGTTCATATTCAAATAAGGTTCTTAAATCCCATTGCTCAAGTTGTTCTACGATCCAATTATCAAATTCGACTGCCCAAGCATCTGGTTGTGGAGAGTCATTTAGTTTTCTTAAATTATGCACAAGTCCGCCACTAGCGATTACTAGTACATCCTCTTTACGAAGTTCTGCAAGCATCGAACCTATGTCATATTGTTCCTTCGGTGAACGTTTAGAATCTACTGACAGTTCAATGACTGGTATGTTAGCCTCTGGATACATCTTCTGTAGTATGACCCATGCTCCGTGATCAAGCCCACGGCCTTCAATAGGTACATAGTGTAAATTTTTCTGTTTAAAAATTCCATCAATCACTGCGTTCAGCCTTAAATCTCCTGCAGCAGGATAATTCAATTTATACATTTCTTCTGGAAATCCGTAGAAATCATGCATTGTACTATGTGTCTCATCTACGGTCATAGATTGATCCGGTGTATCCCAATGGGCTGAGAATAACACGATAGCTTTGGGTGTTCTGAATTGTTGACTTATATCTTGTAGAAATCTTACATATTCATGGTCTTCCAAAGCTAGCATAGGTGAACCGTGAGCTACAAATAAAGAGGGTAATGTCATCGATGTCAACCTCCATACACCAGTATATGTTGCTACTTACTATTTTACAGCTAATGGAGGAATTTTACCAATAAACATTACCCTGAAATTGTTATATCATCCAATTTTGCCAATCTTGTTGTATGTCTTCTTGTTCATTTAGCCAATGCTTGGTCTTGTGAAGTAGCTGTTCCTGATGAAGTCCAGAAGAAAAGGTGTGATTGGCTTGAAAAATAATTTCCTTATCGCAGCGACCTTCCGCACGCATCCAGAAGATTTTCTGAAAAAGGAAAGCATAATCGACGGGAATTGAGTCATCTGATGTTCCATGTATAACTAAGACATTCCCATTAAATTTACCTGCCTGTTGAAATGGTTGAAATGGTGCTAATGACTCAAAAAATTTCGGTGTTAAATCATAGCCCAAATAGTCAGATCCCCCCTTTTTAACTGCTGTTTCATACACTTCACGGCCTGTTATCTTCACAATATCATTGAAGGGATAGCCAACAGCAGCCCATAAGACAAGGTTCTTAACTCTACGATCACGTCCTGCAGTAAGAATAGCCACAGCTCCTCCTAAGCTGTGCCCAATCAAGGTTACACGTGTGGGGTCCACATCAGCACAAGCAAGTGTATAGTCAAGAACAGTACGAGTCTGATCAATCATCGATTCCATTCCTTCATCCCCATAGTTACCTGTACTTTCTCCACAACCTATATAATCAAAACGCACAACCATATAACCTTCATCAGCCAACTCGCGCGCTGTCTTCACGAACAATCGATCTACACCAATCCGATTGCCAACAAAGCCATGGCAAATAATTACTAAAGGGACTCTTTCTTTGCCTCGTCCTTCTTTCTTCATTACTGTTGCTGGATAATGAATATTCGCTGTTAATTCCTCTTGATTATGCTTAATGATGATGTGGCGTTCCATACCATGTTCCCCCTAACGCTTCATGCGTTTTCAATACTATTAAATCCGATAAGATTAATGTGGATTAATTGTAGCATTGCTAAAAAGGGAATGTCAATTGAATTCCTATCCATTTAATGTTTTCTAATCAATCGTAACTTTGCAAGAACATATTATGCGTTTCTTTCCTACCTTCCCAATCAGCCATGAAGTCATTTCCTTGATCAGCTGAATTTTGGGCATCCCACATAGATGGAGTAACTCCATCTTCCTCAGATGTCAACTCTGCTGCTATTTCTGAATTGAAATCAAACTCTCCATTCGGCTCCATTCTAATTCCTCCTCGTGTTAGATATAAAACATTTTCTCAGTCTATTTTGAGAAATATCTAGCGCTTTTATACACCTGCACATTATTGTCACATTGCAAACAATCCCATCAATTCTTATACTTAAACTAGATAAGGGGAGCTCATAATGACAATCAAAGCTATGATGAAAGAAAATAATCACCTAAGAGAACAAATGACGCCAGAGAATAAAGACTACTATGAGGATATCATTGTTAATTTCCGCGATAGCCAAGCAGACAAGATTCAAAGAGAACAATTTCTGCTTCAATTAGCACATCAGATATTAGAAGTGCAACAAAAAGGCATAACCGCACGTCAATTATTAAGAATAGAAGCTGATGAATATAGCCGAACGCAAATAGCTAATCTTACCACAAGAAAACCACTCACAAACCTTCAATACTATATCTTGATTCCTTGGATTGCACTGACCATATTCTTCTTTATGGAATCACTGATTGGATTCGTTGGACAATGGCTTAACGGGAACCAGTCAACCTTTAATCAAGTCAGCCTTTTATCGCTCATTATCATTGCTGGCGGTTCAATTCTATTGATTGAAGCTGTTACGAAAATATTAAATCGTGGGTCAGAAGAGAAACAGTATGTGTCGCATAGGCTAAATTTGAAGGCCATCGTTGTATACATTATCGTTTTGGTAATGATCATGATGTTAGGTTATACCTTTAGGAATATCTTGCCCATCTTTACGATTCAACCATGGTTAAGTCTTCTAATATCCATTGTCGGTTTATTGGGTTTGCTGGTTCTATTCAAACGCAAATAATCAAACGGAGGTAATCAGCTAATGAGAATCAAAACTTTTGTTACTTCGGCCTCAATCCTAACTATATTCGTTGCAATGCAGGCTTCAGGAATTGTGGATGTAAGTGCTTCTGGTGATCAAGCTATAACAAGTACATCAAGTACTAACGTTGTGTCAGTTAAAGCATCAGCCGTTAATAAACGTGCTGAACATGTATACAACAAATTTCTCATTCTGGTACAACAACCAAATCAACTTAAGAACTCACACAAATTTCTCAAGGCACATATTTATGAAGTTAATTCATATCAAGCAGGGTTAATGACACTGCGATTAGAGAATGCTCAACAAGCAGCATTGGATACGTGGTCAGATAAATTCTTTGTTGATTCTGTACAGGAGAACATTGCAAAGATCTATAAACAAAATGATAGTTTCGATACTCTGATCGCGCGGACTACAAGTTCAAGCCTACGTACTCTTTTTCAAGATGCGAAAGATAGCGGGTATAAGCTAGAGACTGCAGAAGGAACCTTCTTCCCAGTCATTGACTATGAATTTTCATTAAAGAACTATCGTCCCTATGTTATGCCTGCAATTAAAAATTATCTCGACATCATGTCCGTGGAATCTGCTCATGCTCCTGCAAAAGACGCCGCTCTTATGATTAGTTGGGATGAGGTCGCTAAGCGTGCTCTAGCACAAGAAGCATACTTGAAGCTATATCCTAATTCTAATCGCACCAAGCAAATCGAGAATCTATACCAGAATTACATCATTTATTCGGTATATGGCCTGAATAATACACCTTTGTTCGATTATGATACCCAATCAATGAATCCCGAAGCCAAAGACTCCTACTTAGCTCTTCTTGCTGAAAAAGGAACAACGGATAGTGATTATCTACTAACACTTCAATCCTACATGGATGTGCTAAAAGATAATAACTATAAGCTTAATGCTACAGTCGAGAAATTCCGCAAAGAGTACTTCCCTTCTTGGGGGTACTAATCACTTAGTATATTTAAAAGCCTTCTCAGTTCAACTTTGTGATCTCTCACAACCGTTGATCCGAGAAGGCTTCTTTATTTACTTCTATCTATTTCATTACGGAAGCTATTTCGTTCTGAATACTCGATTCTTCCGAAGATTGATCTAGATCTTTCCTCTTATTCTTACGGCTTGCGATGAAGACACCCGCTAGAATAATGATCAATCCAGCGAGCAACGTCCATTTGATGTGTTCATTCAACAGAGTGTATCCCCAGATAACAGCTGTACATGGAACGAGATATGTCACCATCGTTGCGAACTCGGGGCTCCCTTTTTCAACCATATAATAGAACAGGATATACGCGATCCCTGAGCCGAATACACCTAATCCCAGAACCATTAGCATATTCGTTCCTGAACCTAGTTCCGAGAAAGGAACTCCCTCCGTAGTAAATGCCATCGTCCCGCTCCCAATCATTGTACATAGCAATGTTCCAAAAGTAACCTGATACATTGAATATCCTTTGCTTAGAAGATTCTTGGACAGTTGGGATCCAATTGCATAACAGAATGTCGCGCCAATCATACAAGCAAAACCAAGCATATCTACCGAGATAAGCGTTGTTGGGTTGATATCTAGTAACACAACGACACCAATCATTGCTATTCCAATTCCGAGCCATTGCTTCCCATAAGATATTGACTTAAAGAATAATACACCCACGATAATCGTCCAAGCTGGAGTTGTAGCATTCAATACGGAAGCCATACTACTAGGTAGACGCGTTTCGCTATATCCAATAAGTGCCCAAGGAATAGCTGTATTAATCAAGGCCATCAATGTCATAGGAATCCATGCAATGGTACGCAAACCAAAAGGTTTCTTTAATACAATCATAATGATGACGATCACCAGTAATCCCGCGAATGATCTTAGAAATGCGATACTCCAAGGACCGAAGTCTTCAAGAAGCATTTTGATGAAATAGAACGAACCACCCCATATAAGACTTAGAGCAATAAGGGCTAAATACACAAGACGTGACAATGTTATTCCTTCTTTCTATCTATCTAAATCAGAAACTAACACTAAATATACCACGCCTTACCCATATCATGTTCCTTTTTAACAAACTTATAGCGTTACTCCAGATTTAAAAATAGCAATCTCCCTAAAATCATTCTTCTCATTATTCACTTGTTCTCCACTTGCTACTGAAATAATATAACTCACGAAATCTGTTAATAATTCATTAGCTTCTGCGCCTTTCGCAAGTGTGCCCGCATTGTAATCGATCCAATGTCGCTTCAGATGATAGATTGCTGAATTCGTAGATACTTTGACTGTGGGAACAAACGTACCAAATGGGGTTCCTCTGCCCGTTGTAAATAATACGAGTTGGCATCCTGCTGCAGCTAATGCAGAAGCTGCAACAAGATCGTTACCCGGTGCACTTAGCAGATTAAGGCCCTTACTTTGTAACGTCTCACCATATTTTAATACATCCATAATCGTTGATGTTCCTGCTTTTTGAGTACATCCGAGTGATTTATCTTCTAATGTTGTGATCCCACCCGCTTTATTCCCTGGGGAAGGATTCTCATAGACAGGCTGATTATACTCCAAGAAATATTGTTTGAAATCATTAATGAGTGCAACGATCTTATGGAATACTTTCTCATTCGCCGCCCGCTCCATTAATAATGTCTCTGCTCCGAACATCTCCGGTACTTCAGTTAAGACTGTCGTACCTCCTTGTGCCACAAGGAAATCAGATAACCGTCCTAGTAATGGGTTCGCCGTAATTCCTGAAAAACCGTCAGAACCACCACATTTCAAACCAATTCGAAGTTCCGATAGCGGAACATCCCTCCTTTGATCCCCTTCTGCAGCTTGATGAATCTCAAGTAAGAGTTTCACTCCTTCCTCGATCTCATTCGATACTTCTTGAGATATTAGGAATTTCACACGTTCCGCATCATATTGACCTAATGATTCTTTGAAAGATGTCATCTCATTATTCTCACAACCTAGTCCAAGCACGAGTACACCACCCGCATTCGGATGTCGAACTGCATTTTGCAACATAGTTTTTGTATGAATATGGTCTTCACCGAGCTGTGAACAACCGTAATTATGTTTAAGAACGAGTGTGTTCTCAAAAGGAGCTATTCCGACTGTCTCCTTAAACCTTGTCATAATAGCTTCTGCTACACCATTCACACACCCTACAGTAGGTATGATCCATAATTCATTACGAATGCCCACTCGACCATCTTGTCGTCTATATCCTTTGAAGGTCATGTTCTTCAATTCATAAGGATTCACGTTCCAGCGTGGGTGATATTGATAATTCTCAATCCCCTTTAAATTCGTCTTTGTATTATGGGTATGGACCCACTCCCCTACACCAATCTCCACAGTTGCATGACCGATAGGGAATCCGTACTTTACTATATCTTGATCTGGTGTGATCGTCGCTATTGCAAGTTTGTGACCCTGACTTATAGTTTCATGCACAACAATCTGACGGTCGCTAATCTGCACCAATTCGCCTGCCTTTAATTCTCTAAGAGCCACAGCTACATTATCATTCACATGAATCCTCATCGTTTCCTTGACCATGTTAACTCCTCCTATTCCTGCATCAATTGTTGTAATGCTTGCATCATTCCTAATTGATCGATGTTGATTACATCTTTCAATACAACATCACTCAGGCCAGGAACTTGGTTCAAATCCAATTCCCAGTGCGTCGCGTTACCTAATGCGCTGACTACAAGCTTTTTAAGAGTCTGTATTGTACCATCCCATGAATCCCACAAGTCTCCAAAGAATTCTAGGATGGATGCATCATCCGATACTTGATAAGATTCTTCTCTTCTCTTCCCACGATAGAATATGATAAGTGCTGCGAGGGAGAAGGCTAATCTATATGGAATCATGGAAGTTCGATTCACATACTCCAATAGGGACGGAAGATTTCTCGTCTTGAATTTGGAAATTGAATTCAGTGAAATACTCATAAGGTAATGTTGGACGAAAGGATTACGAAAACGCTCAATCACATCTTCGGCAAATGACTTCAGTTCTTCCTGTGGCATATCCAACGTAGGAATAATCTCATGTTCTATTAGATCTCTAACATATTTACCTACTATTTCATGATCAATGGATTCTCCTACGGTATCAAGTCCATACAAATAGGCAACTGGCATCATAGCTGTATGAGCACCATTCAATATTCTGACCTTGCGCGTTCGATACGGAGCCATATCATCAACAACAACAATATTTAATCGAGATACTTCTACTGGTAATTCTTCCTTTATCCACTGTGGTCCCTCAATCACCCATAGATGAAATTGTTCACCAACAACAACCAGACCATCTTCGTATCCCAGTTCTTCTGTGATTTCAGCAATTGAATCTCTAGGGTATCCAGGTACAATACGATCTACAAGACTTGAACAGAATGTGTTACATTCCTCAATCCAGTCTATGAATGATTGCTCTAGTTTCCATAACGTTGCATATTGGAGGACAACCTTCTTCAACTTATCTCCGTTACGATCAATCAGTTCACAGGGAATGATAATTAGCCCTTTATCGCAAGATCCTTGAAATGCAACATATCGTCGATATAGGAATGCTGTTAGCTTACCTGGGAAGCTATTCTGAGGTCGATCATCAAGCTTATCATGCGGATCATAGGCAATTCCTGCTTCTGTCGTATTAGAGACAACAAATCGAAGATCTGAACTAGATGACAAAGCTAGATAGGCTTCATGATCTTGATATGGGTTAATTCCTCTACTGATACTATCGATGACATTATGTTCCTTCACTGCTACACTATTCTTCATACCTTGTAAATATAGCGTGTAAAGGCCATCCTGCTTATTCAAGTGATCGATCATTCCTTGTTCTAATGGCTGAACAACAACGACACTACCGTTAAAATTCGCCTCTTGATTCATGACATAGACCATCCAATCTACAAACGCTCTAAGAAAATTCCCTTCGCCAAACTGAACTATTTTTTCCGAATAACTCGTAGCAGTACTTTGTGATCGATAATTTCGGTTTAAAGATTGCATTTCCATGCCTCCATTCAACTATTTATTATCCATTCAAAACCATCTTGAATGCACACGTTAACAATTATAAGAAGATTAGTCTATAGCTATAATTACTGTAACCCTAAATATAGCTGTGATTATTTTCACTTGATACTGTATTAAAATGCAGTGTATAAGCTTCTGAAATTCCCTATACACTGCAATTCATAGATAACCTATAACCTAATCTATGCTACATTTTCTTAACCGAATCACGAATCTTCAGTTCTGTTTCTACAAATATGATCTCACCTGTTGATTTGGGTTCATTGATCAACTCTAATATTTTCTTAGCACCTTCGATACTAATCTGTTCTATAGGTCTCTTCACTGTTGTTAATGCTGGTGTTGTATAATGTGCGAACCCAATATCATCAAAACCAATAATGGATAGTTCACCAGGAATATTAATCCCTTGATCAAAAGCTGCCCTCATTGCACCAATAGCCATATCATCATTACAACAAAATACAGCGGTAGGGCGATTCTCCAGTTCAATAATTTGTTCCAAGGCTTGGTAGCCGCTCTCCATATCATAACTACCCTGCAGCATATATTCCTGACGAATCGGTATACTGTGTTTAATTAACGCGTTCAGATATCCATCCTTACGTACCTGTGTTGACTTAAACCCTTCAATTCCTTCAATGATGGCAATTTTGTGATGTCCCTGCTCGATTAAAAAAGTTACCGCCTCATACGCTCCTACTTTGTCATTCGGAACAATATTGATAATCGTAGGATCTTGTACCTGTCGGTTCAGCACTACGAAGGGAATTCCACTCTGCATAACATGATATATAAATGCGTTATCGACTTCACTTTGACTCATCAGAATAATCCCATCGAACCTCTTCTTGTTGATCGAATGATAATCCTTATAGTTATCGATCCCGCGCACGAATAAGTTATAATTCTCACTAATAACACTATTTACTCCACGTATAACATCTGAGAAGAAACTGGCTGATGTCCCTGTTGTAATGCTAGTGAAGAATACACCCACGGTATACGATTTCTGCATAACCAGGCTTCTGGCATTGTAATCTGGAATATAATTTAACTGTTCCGCGAGATCCATGATTTTCCTCTTCGTCTCTTCCTTGATAAGCGGGCTATCATTAAGTGCACGTGATACAGTCGTGTGTGAGACTTTGGCCAGTCTAGCTATATCTTTAATCGTAACGGACATGTGTGTACCTTCCTATTCAAATGCAAAATATTCTTTCGCGTTCTGGTGTGAAATGCCCTTAACAATAGAGCCCAACAGCTCCATATCATAAGGAATTTCACCCTCTTCTACCCATTCGCCAATCAAACGACAAACTAGACGTCTGAAGTACTCATGCCGTGTATAGGATAGGAAACTCCGTGAATCCGTTAACATCCCTACGAAACGGGTCAACAATCCAAGATTAGAAAGTACCTTCATTTGATCGAGCATACCTTCTTTATTATCATTGAACCACCATGCTGTGCCGAACTGCATTTTACCCGCTACGCCACCACCTTGGAAGCTTCCGATGATGCCTGCAATGACGTAATTATCTTTAGGATTTAATGAATAAATAATCGTCTTAGGTAAAGCACTAGCTTGCTCTAAACCATCTAATAATTTCACAAGTGGCTTCGCGATCTCATTATCATTCATTGAATCATAACCTGTATCAGGACCTAATTCATTTAACATACGAGTATTGTTATTTCTAAGTGCATTCATATGCAACTGCATTACCCAACCAAGTTCAGCGTACAATTTCCCCAGGAATGTAAGTGTATACGTCTTATATTTCTTCTCATCATCCAATGTAAGTGACTCACCTTGAAGAGCTTTTGCAAAAATAGTACCCGCTTCTTCTCTTGTTGTGTCTTCAAACATGACTATATCAAGTGCGTGATCCGATACTTTCCCACCGATAGAATGGAAGAATCTAACTCGAGATTCTAGTGCATGTAATAACGTTTCGTAGTTATCTACAGACGATCCATAAATATCTGATAACCGATCTATCCATGGAAGGAAACTATCTCTTCTAATTTCAAGTCCCTTGTCAGGTCTAAAGCTAGGAAGTACTTTCACATTAAAATCTTTTAATCCCTTTATTTGTTGATGGTATTCCAGTGAATCAGCTGGATCATCTGTTGTGCAGACCACCGTGACATTCGATTTCATAATCAAATCTCTTGCCCCGAAATCTACACCCGTCAGTTGAGCATTGACCTTCTCCCAGATGGCAGGAGCGCTTTGCCCATTCAATACCTCGTGAACACCGAAGAATCTTTGTAACTCTAAATGCGTCCAGTTATATAATGGATTTCCAATAAGCATAGGTACCGTGTTAGCCCATTGTATGAACTTATCATAATCACTGGCATCGCCTGTTATATATTGTTCTGGTACACCATTTGCACGCATCGCTCTCCACTTATAATGGTCACCATACAACCATGCTTCTGTAATGTTCTTAAATTTCTTATTCTCAAAAATCTCTTGTGGACTCAAATGACAATGATAGTCGATAATCGGCAAATCTTTCGCATAGTTCTCGTACAATTGGACCGCTGTGTCAGTCGTAAGTAAAAAATCTTCCCCCATAAACTTTTTCAATACATTCACCATCTTTTCTAAATGAATTTGTGTAAATGAACATCAAAAAGGTACGATCGAAGTCTAAAATGTTAACGTTAACATTTATTATCCATAGTGTATCTTACTTCATATCGATATTTCAATACGTTTTTTCGCATATCATATCTTAATTTGTCCCATACTATCCATATTTCAATAACTTAGAGGAGGTTAACTCATGAATAAGAGGATGAATCTGCTTATGTTCAGCGGAGATTACGATAAAGCCATGGCTGGTTTGATATTGGCGAATACTGCACGTGATATTAATGTGGACGTCACGATGTTTTTCGCCTTTTGGGGACTCTTTCTATTGAGAGATCCAGAGAAAATGACGTTAGAGGATAAGACAATCTATGAAAAACTGATGACTGTGATTACACCCAAAGGACCGGAAGCATTACCTTTATCTAAAATGAATTTCAGTGGTCTTGGGAAATGGATGCTTGAAGAAATGATGGAAGATCAGGGGGCTCCGCAACTCATTCACTTTTTAAAAGGTGCTAGGAAGAAGAATATTAAGTTCTATGCTTGTAAATTATCCGTAGAAATAATGGGCTTCAAGGCAGAGGAGTTCTTACCAGAGGTTGAAATCATTGATGCTCAAGCTTATTTAAAAGATGCTCTTGATTCGGACATGCAATTGTTTATATAAAGTTGGGCTTTAACCTATGATCAGCCTCGCACATATACTGTGTTTAGATCAGGATATGACGGAGGAATGTATAGTGTTGAAGATACAAAGTGATGATTACGTTGAGAATATAGATTCGATCTCATCATTAGAACAATATTTCAATTCATTTCGTAGTCAAACTGTTGGAATAGACTATTCTTTCCAATCTCCCTATGGAAAGAAACAGCTTATTTATGCTGATTGGGCTGCGAGTGGACGACTTTACCGTCCTATAGAATCATGTATTATGGATTCTTTTGGACCTTATATGGCTAACACACACACGAAGTCCAATATAACAAGCACAACGATGACTAACTCTTACAAAAGAGCGAGGAACATCATTAAACGACATATGAATGCCAACGATCAAGATATTCTTATCATGACGGATTCCGGTATGACCGCGGCGGTAAACAAGCTCCAGCGTATTTTAGGATTAAAAGTTCCTGAGTGGCTTCAAGGTCATTTAAACCTTTCAGAGAAAAGGCGTCCGGTTATTTTTGTAAGTCATATGGAGCATCATTCCAATCATATATCTTGGGCAGAGACCATCGGAGATGTCGTATGTATTGATCCAGGAGAACAGGGAAGTGTGGATCCAGATAAGTTAGAACAAGCTTTATTGAAGTATAGTCATCGAACATATAAATTCGGCTCATTTACCGCCTGTTCTAACGTGACGGGTATCTCGACACCCTATCATGAACTAGCGCGAATCATGCATAAATATGGAGGTGTATGTTTTGTTGATTTCTCAGCTAGTGCACCTTACGTGAATATCAATATGCACCCGACTTCACCTACTGAGCGATTGGATGCTATATTCTTTTCACCTCATAAATTTCTTGGTGGTCCTGGAAGTTGTGGAGTCCTAATCTTCAATTCAGAACTCTATAAGAACCAAGTCCCTGATCATCCAGGGGGTGGAACGGTATCTTGGACTAATGCTTGGGGTGGTCGACGATATTACAAGGATATCGAGACACGTGAAGATGGTGGAACACCTCCCATTCTCCAAACGATTAGAACTGCATTGTGTATTTCTCTGAAAGAAAAGATGGGTTGCAAGCAGCTTAATCAGCGTGAACAAGAGCTGACCTCGTTGCTTATGAAAGAATTATCACAGATCCCAGAAATATTTGTATTGGAGAGCCAATCTGAGGATCGTATTGGTATTATATCTTTTGTCGTCCTCAACATTCACTATAATCTGTTTACCAAGCTACTCAATGATCGCTTTGGAATACAGGCTCGTGGTGGTTGCTCCTGTGCAGGACCCTATGGCCACTACTTACTTCATATGAATGAGAAAACTTCTAACCTAATAACGGATCAATTAGATAAAGGAGATTTAACTTATAAGCCAGGTTGGGTTAGATTATCTATTCATCCTATTATGACCCGTCGCGAAATTCTTCTCATCACTTCGGCTATTCGCTCCATTCTAATCAATATTGCAACATGGAAACAAGATTACCAATATCAACCCTCAACCAATGATTGGGTCAACCGATATACCTCATCTGAAGTGAACGTAGAAGGGTTATTCTCATTCTGATTCAGATATGAAAATAGCGTGATACGAGTTTCCATCGTATCACGCCTTTGTAATAATTGATTCCTGAATCATTTTCATAATTATGCTAACCTAGGCGATTATGAAATTGATTCCTGAATCATTTTCATAATTATGCTAACCTAGCGATTATGAAATTGATTCCTATTAAAACAATAAATTGAACAGGTTTCCTTCCTTATTAAGGTCCTTATACTCAAAACCTTTTTGATTTAAACGTTCTATCAAAGCTCCATAATCCTCTTTGGAATCTAACTCAATTCCGACAAGGGCCGGACCATTCTCTTTATTATGCTTTTTCGTATATTCAAAGTTCGTAATATCATCATCAGGTCCTAATACATCTTCGAGAAATTCACGAAGTGCACCTGCACGTTGCGGGAAGTTGATCATGAAATAATGTTTGAGTCCTTCATACACAAGTGATCTTTCCTTAATCTCCTGCATTCGAGCAATATCGTTATTCCCACCACTAATAATACATACCACCGTTTTACCTTCAATTTGCTCACGATATAATTCCAATGCTGATACGGGTAATGCTCCAGCAGGCTCCACTACAATCGCATTCTCATTGTATAGTTCCAAGATCGTGGTACATACTTTCCCTTCCGGCACCTTCAATACATCATCTAGCGACTTGGCACAGATCTCATATGTTAGATCACCTACACGTTTAACTGCTGCACCATCAACAAATTTATCAATTTCATCTAAAGTTACAATTTCTTTGCGTAACAGTGCCTCACTCATGGATGCCGCCCCTAATGGCTCTACCCCAATCAATTTCGTCTGGGGGCTTACAGCTTTAATATAAGAGCTAATCCCTGCAGCTAACCCTCCACCACCAATAGTCACAAAAATAAAGTCAGCGGGAGTATCTAAACTTTCCATCACTTCCATAGCGACTGTACCATTTCCTGCAATAATACGAGGTTCATCAAAAGGATGTATAAACGTCAATCCCTGTTCTTCACAAGCCTTCATCGCTTCAGCATACGCATCGTCATACGTATCACCTACCAGTACTACCTTTACATTATCCCCACCAAATCGTCTGACTTGCTTCACTTTCTGATTAGGTGTTGTACTTGGCATATAGATATTGCCTTGAATCCCTAATGTTTTACAAGAAAATGCCACACCTTGAGCATGATTCCCAGCACTTGCACAGACGATCCCTTTTACTAAATCTTCCTCAGAAAGACTACGAATCATATTATACGCACCGCGAATCTTAAAAGACCGTACTACTTGTAAGTCCTCTCTCTTCAGATATACATTACAGTTATACTTAGCTGAAAGTACAGCATCCCATTGTAAAGGTGTGCGAACAATCACTTCACGTAGAACATGATGCGCACGAATAATATCCTCCATCCTTACGCGACCTAGCTTGTTCTCTTTTTTCAATTCTGTCATTCTTCTCCTCACTCCAATTTCAAATTATAGCTTTCGAAGCCTTCTGTTTCTATTCCTATCTTACAACCGTACTCTTATCATATCTATTTTTCAACTAGAGATGAAGATTTGCCTACATGAATCAAATTCATAATCTCCGATTAAATTGGTTTGCATAATTATGAAATTGATTCTTACATATTAATTTAACTATAAGGCAATAAATATTATTGACATATAAATCATCCAGCGTTACGATTTATTCTTTGCTAGATATTCATGTATTTTACATAGAAGTATATGAACACTTCATTCAACAAGATAAGGATGGATTTTATATGAAAAAAAGAATCATCGATATCCTATTTATTATAGCTGGTGCTTTTCTATTTGCATTAGCTGTCAATTTGTTTGTTATTCCAAATGAGTTTGGTGAGGGTGGCGTCACGGGCCTAACGATTATCTTTTATTACCTTTTCCAATGGTCTCCCGGACTAGTCAGCTTAATTATAAATTCCTTCTTACTTCTAATTGGCTATAAATTTTTGGATAAAACAACAACCATTTATACTATTATAGCCGTTGTCTTTAATTCTCTGTTCCTCCACTTAAGCGTTAACTGGAGTATATCCTCTGATGAACTCATTCTAAATGCCATATTCGGAGGTATATTCACAGGTGTAGGGATCGGAATGATTATACGTGTTGGAGGTACAACGGCAGGAACTGCGATTCTCGCAAGAATAACGAACAAATATTTGGACTGGAATATTAGTTACTCCTTATTATTCTTTGACTTAATCATTGTTTTCTCTTCTTATTTCATCATCGGAGCAGAAAGTCTGATGTATTCGATCATTATGCTCTATGTAGGAACCAAGATTATGGACTTTATCATTGAAGGTCTGAACCCGAAAAAAGCCGTCATGATTATATCAAATGAACAAGATCAAATTGCTGAAAAAGTCACCCTGTTTATGGAACGTGGTGTAACTGTTCTAGCGGGGCATGGGTACTTTACCAAAGATCCCAAAGAAGTGCTTTACATTGTTATTAGTAAACAAGAGGTTTCTACACTCAAGAAAATCGTTAAAGCTATTGATATCAATGCCTTTGTAACGATACATGACGTACGTGATGTGTTTGGTGAAGGATTTGTTGATATTTCGAAATAAACACTTTTTAAACATTTAATTTATCTGTATACATGGTCGCTACGATAACGGATTGTCCTTACGATCGCTGTTGCCCCCGAATTTTTTAATCTACCGCTATTTGCGGTGAAAATTCAGGGGCAAAGGCGAACGCTACCGCTTCTTCAGGACAATTCCGTTCTCTTCGCTAAGTATAAAGACTTTATCAAACACTAGTTTATCAAGTATAAATTTGCTCCATGATATATTTAGAGGCCTTCCTAGTTTCAGGAAGGCCTTTCTTTTTAGGATTTTTATTTATAATTCTATTTAAGATCTCTATATAGTCCGCTCTTGTTCCCCTAATGTTTCATGACTAATCTGCTCTATCTATTTAAGAAGTGCTTTAGCTGCGATGTCCGAACGTTGTTGTTTGCCTTCAAACTCAATATGAGCCGCTTCCTCGTAAGCTTTAGCTCGGGCGTGAGCAATATCTTGTCCGAGACCTACAACGCCTAGAACACGTCCACCATTCGTTACCCACTCTCCAGCTTCATTCTTCGCAGTACCCGCGTGGAATACAAGTGCATCTCGCACCTCATCTAACCCATGAATGGCAAGTCCTTTCGGATACGATGCTGGATAGCCACCTGATGCAAGCACTACACACACTGCTGCCTCATTACTCCACTCGATCTCGATGTCTGCTAGTGTTCCGTTCACAGCAGCCAGCATGATAGCAAGTAAGTCACTCTTGAGCCTTGGTAATACAACTTGAGTCTCGGGATCTCCGAAGCGAGCATTGAATTCAATCGTTTTTGGTGTTCCATCTGGTGAAATCATCAGACCAGCGAATAACACCCCACGAAAAGAACGTCCTTCCGCAACCATTGCCTTTGCCGTTGGTTTGATGATCATCTCAATGGCTTCTGCAATAATTTTTGAATCGATATGTGGTAATGGAGAATACGTCCCCATCCCTCCCGTATTGGGGCCTTGATCATCATCAAACACCTGCTTATGATCTTGTGCAGCCACCATCGGTCGAACAGTTTCCCCATCCACGAATGCAAGAATAGACATTTCTTGACCAGCAAGGAATTCCTCAATGACAACATGGCTTCCAGCATCACCAAATACTTTACTAACCATAATGTCATAAAGCGCCTTTTCCGCTTGTTCCATCGTAAAGGCTACCGTTACACCTTTTCCAGCGGCTAGGCCATCTGCTTTGATTACGATTGGAACCTGTTGTGCTACTAAATATGCCTTAGCACTCTCATAATTGTCGAACTTCTCGTAAGCTGCTGTTGGAATATGATATTTATGCAATAAATCTTTCATGAATGTCTTGCTTCCTTCAATCGCTGCTGCATTCTTTCTCGGTCCAAATACAGGAATATTCTCTGCCTCGAATGCATCCACAATGCCGTCTACTAAAGGGTCATCCGGTCCGATTACCACAAGATCTATATTCTTATCTTTCGCAAAAGCAGTCAGAGCATCGAACTCATTCACAGCAATAGGTACGCATTCAGCGATCGATCCAATACCTGCATTACCCGGTGCACAATATATGACTCCAGCCTCTGGGCTCTTCGCTAGCGCCCATACGATGGCATGTTCACGTCCGCCACCGCCAACGACCAATATATCCATGTTTGCTCTCCCTTTGGTAACCTATTTTCAAATTAGAAACATCTGATTCTTAACGTTAAAGACGAATAATTTCACCTATACTAATGTTTAAAGTGACGAACTCCTGTGAATACCATCGCAATCCCATTTTCATTCGCTATTTTAATGGACTCTTCATCTTTAATCGAGCCACCAGGTTGAATTATAGCTGTAATTCCAGCTTTAGCCGCGAATTCAACTGTATCTCCCATTGGGAAGAATGCATCGGATGCTAGCACCGAACCTTTAGCCTTATCTCCCGCTTGTTCAATCGCGATCTTCGCTGATCCTACACGATTCATCTGTCCTGCACCTACACCAACTGTCATATTATCTGCTGCCAGTACAATCGCATTAGACTTCACGTGCTTAACTACTTTCCATCCGAACAACAGTTGCTTTAATTCATCCTCTGTTGGTTGACGATCTGTAACGACCTTCAAATCTGAAGTATCAACAGAATGAATATCACTCTCTTGAACAACCATACCACCATCAATGGATGTAAATAAGAATTGACTGTTACGTTCTTTCGCCGAGCCGAATTCACCCATTCTTAACAGACGAATGTTCTTCTTCTTCGTAAGAATTTCAAGTGCTTCAGGCGTGAAATCAGGTGCTAGAACAATTTCTAAGAAAATTTCTTTTAGAAGTTCTGCAGTTGCCGCATCAATCGTCCGGTTAGCTGCAACAATCCCCCCAAAGATAGAAGTTGGATCAGCATTATACGCTTTTTGATATGCTTCATATACATTACTTCCTGTGCCGACGCCACATGGATTCATATGTTTAACAGCAACAACCGCAGGTTCATCAAATTCCTTCACAATTTGGAGAGCAGCGTTAGCGTCATTGATATTGTTATAAGATAACTCCTTACCATGTAACTGTTCGGCAGTAGTTAATGTCCCTTGAGGTGCTAGTGGCTTACGGTAAAATGCTGCTTTTTGATGAGGATTTTCACCGTATCGTAGATCTTGAATTTTCTCATAGGTCACAGTCAGGCGTTCAGGCAATGGATCTCCAGTAACATTCGACAGATAATCAGAGATAAGGGCATCATAAGCCGCTGTATGACGGAAGACTTTTGCAGCAAGTCGTTTGCGTGTTTCCAATGTTGTATCTCCATCCTTACGGATTTCCTCAAGCACTGCACTATAATCGCTTGAATCTACAACCACACTTACAAAGGCATGGTTCTTGGCTCCTGAACGAAGCATAGTAGGTCCACCGATATCAATGTTCTCAATAGCTTCTTCATAGGATACGTCTGGTTTTGCAATGGTTTCTTGAAAAGGATACAAGTTAACAACAACAAGGTCGATATATCCGAGGTCCAATTCCTTCATCTGTTGTTGATGTTCCACATTATCACGAACAGCTAATAATCCACTGTGTACTGCTGGATGAAGTGTCTTGACACGTCCATCCATGATTTCTGGGAACCCTGTAACTTCTGAAATTCCGGTAACTGGAACGCCTTCTTTAGCAAGTAAGCTGCTTGTTCCACCTGTCGAAATGATTTCCACACCTAATGCAGACAGCTCGCGGCAAAAATCCACGATACCTTGTTTATCTGATACGCTGACTAACGCTCTTTTTATACTCACGAATTGGATCCTCCTTTATATGTGAGGATTGTCAGATCAAGCCTTGATGCACTTCATTTAACAATCCGTCATGATATAACACAACTTACGATTCTAAAACGATATTTCCCAAGAAATATCGAAATATCTGTAATCACAACACATGTTATCAATCATCATCATTAGCTATTCGAAATGATCGTAACCTGTCTATCCATCAATCGAACACGTCCTTCTGCAAACCATGTCACAACACGGGGATATAGTTCCCGTTCAATATCATGAATGTTCTGGGAAAGTGATTCTACTGTAGCATTAGACTCAATTTCGATACTCTGCTGAGCTATAATAGGGCCTGTATCCATTCCACCATCAACGAAATGCACTGTAGCACCCGTTAGTTTCACACCATAATTCAGTGCTTGTAGAATAGCATTTGTGCCTGGAAAAGATGGCAATAAGGATGGATGAATGTTGATGAGACGACCCGCATATTTCTCTACCATCACAGTTGTCAACAGACGCATATAACCTGCTAACACAACTAACTCTATATTTAAAGTTTCTAATTGCCCCACGATCTCTATCTCATAGGCTTCGCGTGAAGCATAGGATTTAGGCGTGAATACATGAACCGGTACCCCTGCATCATGAGCCCGTTGAACGACAGGCGCATTCGGCTTGTCGCAGACCAGCAATTCTACCTTTGCACCACCAAGAAGTCCTGCTTTCCCAGCATCTACAAGTGTTTGAAAATTACTACCTGTTCCAGAAGCAAATACAGCAATACGATAATGACTCATTATACGTCAGCCCCAGAGAAAGTAACGATGGATTCTCCTTCATCGACATGACCAATAACAAAAGCTGCTTCCCCATGGCTTTGCAATACGCGCAATGCTTCTGAAGCATCCTTCTGATTTACGACCAATACTAATCCAATCCCCATATTGAAGGTTGTGAACATATCCCGATTAGAAATCCCACCTTGCTTCTGCATTAATTCGAAGATCGGTAGAATCGGCCATGATCCATAATCAATATTTACATTAACGTTATCAGGTAGCATACGTGGTATATTCTCAATGAATCCACCACCTGTAATATGAGCCATACCTTTAACATTCACTTTTTCAATAAGAGCAAGCAAAGACTTCACATAAATCTTCGTAGGGATCAGTAATGTGTCTCCTAATTTCCCACCTAGTTCTGTGATTTCATCATGTAAATTATATCCTGCTTGTTCAAGAAGTAGCTTCCGTACTAATGAGAATCCATTGCTGTGTACACCACTAGAAGCCAGTCCTATCACAATGTCCCCAGGTGAGATTGTCGATCCGTTAATGATATTCTTCTTATCCACAATACCTACTGTGAATCCCGCAATATCATATTCACCTTCCGAATACATCCCAGGCATTTCCGCAGTCTCGCCACCAATCAATGCACAACCTGACTGATGACAACCTTCAGCAATTCCAGCTACGATTGCTTCTATTTTCTCTGGCAGAACTTTGTCACATGCAAGGTAATCTAGGAAAAAGAGCGGTTCTGCTCCTTGTACAATGATATCATTCACGCACATCGCTACAGCATCAATTCCAATCGTGTCGTGTTTATCCATAGCAAAGGCAATCTTCAACTTCGTACCCACACCATCCGTACCGGATACCAACACAGGTTCATCATATTTATCCTTATTCAAATTGAATAAGGCACCAAATCCCCCAAGATCGGTCATCACTTCTGGACGTAATGTCCGTTTCACATGTTTCTTCATCCGTTCGACTGCTTCATTTCCCGCTGCAATATCTACTCCTGCACTTTTGTATGCCTCAGACACTTGTAACAACACTCCTTCCAGAATTGGCTAATCTCTTAACAACCACATCCACCTTTTTCTTCTCCACCGAAGTCTAGCGTAGTTGGATACTCATTATTGAAGCAAGCGAGGCATAATCCGCCATTATGATCATTCGCATTATCTCCACCTATGGCACCAATGAGCCCTTCAGGACTAAGAAAAGCTAGTGAATCGGCATTGATTTCTTGACATATTTCATCGATGGTTTTGTTATGAGCAATGAAATCTTCGCGATTAGGCGTGTCAATCCCATAGAAACATGGATTTTTGAAAGGCGGTGAAGTAATTCGTACATGTACTTCCGTAGCTCCCGCTTCACGCAACAAGTTAACAATACGCCGGCTTGTCGTACCTCTAACGATAGAATCATCTATCATCACAACACGTTGTCCTTCAACAACTCGACGAACAGCACTTAATTTCATTTTGACCCCTTGTTCCCGTAACTCCTGGCTTGGCTGAATAAAGGTTCGACCCGTATATTTATTCTTGATTAACCCTAATTCGTAAGGGATTCCTGTCTGTTCTGCATATCCAATGGCTGCTGAAATACTAGAATCCGGTACCCCTGTAACCATATCCGCATCGACGAAAGCCTCCAACGCCATTCGACTTCCCATACGTTTACGCGAAGCATGTAGATTGGATCCATTGAGATCACTATCAGGACGAGCAAAGTAGATATATTCCATAGCACATAAAGCTTTACGCTGTGGTTCTGTGAAACGATCTTCCTTCAACCCATCTTCATCAAGAATCAACAATTCACCCGGTTGAATATCACGTATTAATTCAGCCCCAATGACCTCAAGTGCACAAGTCTCTGAAGCAAATATATATGAGTTACCTAGCCGCCCCATAGTAATCGGTCGAAGTCCATGTGGGTCTGAAGCTACAAGTAACTTATCATTCGTCATGATGAGGAATGCGAATCCGCCTACAATACGTTGAAGGGCATCTTTAGCAGCCTCCACGACATCCTTAGATGAACGTGCAATTAGATGGGCAACCACTTCAGTATCACTTGTGGTCTGGAATATGGAGCCGCCTTCTTCTAACTCACGTCGTATTTGTGGTGCATTCACGATATTCCCATTCGTTGCAATAGCTAAATTACCATCACGGTATTTAAATACGAGTGGCTGTGCATTCGCAAGCCGGCTGTCGCCACTGGTTGCATAACGGACATGTCCAATCGATACATCCCCTACCAAAGTAGCCATGATGTCTTTATCGAATACTTCCTTAACCAGACCCATGCCACGATGATAGTTGAATTCCTTGCCATCTGCTACACAGATCCCGCAACTTTCTTCGCCACGATGCTGTAATGCATGTAATCCATAATAGGAGAGTGAGGCAGCCTCCGAATGACCAAACACTCCGAAGACTCCACATTCTTCTTTTAACGTATCAAAAATATCACTACTGCCCGTACCCTCATTATAAAAATCTCCTGTCCACAAAGGAAGATCAGTCGAGTTATCTAATGGTACTTGAGCAGATTTTAATTCATGAGACATGGAATCGCATCCTTCCAAACCTGCTTCAAGGAATCGACAGATTCATTCACAGCGTTCAGTCCGTTAATACTAATGTTTAGGTTGCTATTCTTTACAGTACCGATCGTTACTACTGGAACACCCTGTTCCTCAATATAACTCTTCAGTTGTCCTGCTTGGTCAGGTGTTGCAGATAATAGAATACGGGATTGACTCTCACTAAATAGCGCAATATCTGAACGAAGTTCTGTCGTGATATTGATTTGTGCACCTAGGCTACCACTAATACAGGACTCAGCAATTGCTACGGCTAGTCCACCTTCAGATAAATCATGTGCGGATTGAACTAATCCACCTTGAATCGCACCGAGTACAGAGGATAGTAACTTCTTCTCCACTTGAAGATCTAGAACCGGAGGACGACCCTCTGCTACACCATGCAGAACAGTCTGGAATTCACTACCTCCAAGTTCAGCGAAGGTCTGACCGAGAAGAAGAATAACGTCTCCCTCTTTCTTAAAGCTTTGCGTTGTAATATGATCCGTGTCATGTACCAGACCTACCATCCCTACAACTGGTGTTGGGTAGATGGCTCCAGCTGCATTCTCATTATACAGACTGACATTCCCACCAATAACCGGCGTATTCAGTTCACTACAAGCTTCTGCCATTCCATCAACAGCCTGTTCCATTTGCCAGAAAATTTCTGGTTTCTCTGGATTACCAAAGTTTAGGTTATCTGTAATAGCTAACGGCTCAGCTCCTGAACAAACAATGTTTCTTGCCGCTTCACTGACTGCGATCTTACCTCCCACTTCTGGATCAAGATATACATAACGACCATTACAGTCCGTTGTCATGGCAAGACCCTTTCGTGTACCACGAATCGTAACGACAGCTGCATCAGAACCAGGACGAACAGCCGTGCTTGTACGTACCATATAATCATATTGATCATATACCCAAGCTTTGCTCGCCACACTTGGAGAGGATAGAATTTTACTCAATGCTCCTCCAAGATCGGTTACTTCGTCATAGCGAAGGGTATCAATTTTATCACTATTTACATAATACGCTGGAACTGAAGATGGTTTGTCATATACCGGGCATTCATCGACTAAAGCCGTAACAGGCATATCGCCAACAACATCGCCATGATGTAGAAGTTTCAGACGTCCATCATCCGTTACCTTTCCGACTTTGGCACAGATAACACCCCAACGATCGAAGATTTCTTGAGCTTGCGCCTCGTCCTTAGGTTCAACAACGAATAGCATACGTTCTTGTGATTCTGAGAGCATCATTTCGTAAGGTGTCATACCTTCTTCACGTTGAGGAACTTGATCCAAGTACAATTCAAGACCGTTACCTGCTTTACTTGCCATCTCCGCACTAGAACATGTTAATCCTGCGGCACCCATATCTTGAATCCCAAGTACGATACCACTATCAATGAGTTCTAGACATGATTCCATCACTAGCTTTTCCATGAATGGATCGCCTACCTGAACAGCAGTACGATTAGCTTCAGATTCTTCACTAAGTTCAATCGATGCGAATGTAGCACCGTGAATCCCATCACGACCCGTTGGAGGTCCCACATAGAATACTGGGTTACCTACACCCTTTGCCACACCGCGTTGGATTTTATCATGGTCGATAAGACCTACACACATTGCATTTACAAGCGGATTACCTTCATAACTTTCATCGAATACTACTTCTCCGCCCACCGTTGGAATACCGATACAGTTACCGTATCCAGCAATACCAGAAACGACATGCTCGAACAAATATTTCACACGATCACTTTCAAGCTTTCCGAAACGCAAGGAATTCAAAGTAGCGATGGGTCTTGCACCCATGGAGAAAATATCACGAATAATTCCGCCTACCCCTGTTGCTGCACCTTGATAAGGTTCTACCGCTGATGGGTGATTATGACTTTCAATTTTGAACACAACCGCTTGATTATCGCCGATATCTACAATACCTGCACCTTCACCAGGTCCCATTAGAACACGTGGTCCAGTCGTTGGAAAACGACGAAGTAATGGTTTCGAATTCTTATATGCACAATGCTCTGACCACATCACGCTGAACACGCCAATTTCAGTATAATTAGGTTTACGACCCATGAACCCACAGATCAAATCGTACTCGCTCTCCGACACGCCCATCTGTTGATATATTCGTTGCTCCGCAATTTGTTCTGCAGTCGGTTCTTTAGCGGACACTTGCTGTGTCATGTGTATCCCTCCAAGACTTCAATATTGATGTGAACATACGTTTACCATCTTCCGAACCCAATAGAGTATCTACTGCTCGCTCTGGATGGGGCATCATACCAATAACATTACCTTTTTCATTACATATTCCTGCTATATCTTCTATTGAACCATTTGGGTTATCTCCGTAAGTGAATACAATTTGGTGGTTTGCTTTCAACTTCTCAAGCGTCTCTTCATCACAATAGTAGTTCCCTTCACCATGAGCGATTGGAATGATAATTTCCTCATTCTTACGATATTCACGTGTAAAAGGAGTTTCATTATTAACCACAGTCAACTTTGTATCATGACAACGGAATTTCATCGACATGTTACGACGAAGTGCACCTGGTAATAAATTCGCTTCTGTAAGAATCTGGAAACCATTACAAATCCCAAGAATGAACTTCCCTTGTTCAGCAGCCTTAGCTACCTCAGCCATGACAGGTGCAAACCGCGAAATCGCGCCGCACCGTAAGTAATCACCATAAGAAAATCCACCAGGAACAATAATGCAATCGTAAGCTGAAAGATCAGTTGCAGTGTGCCATACATAATCAACAGACTCACCAACCGTATCTTCTACCGCTTTGTAACAGTCAATATCACAATTGGATCCTGGAAAGACTAAGACAGCAAATTTCATGTTGTTAGGCCTCCAATTCGTAACGGTAATCCTCGACTACCGTATTGGCTAGTAATTTCTCACACATAGCCTTCAATTGTACTTCAGCTGCAGCACGGTCATCCATATCTAGATTTATTTCAATATATTTACCAATACGAAGGCTTTCTACTTCTTGGAATCCTATCGAATGAAGCGCTCCTTGAACAGCGACACCTTGGGGATCCAAAACACCTTTTTTAATAGTGACATATACTGTAGCTTTAATCATGATTCAAAGTTCCTCCTCAGAATGGGTATCCATGTAATGTTACGATTGCGTTAATCGCTGATAAATGTCCAAATACCGTCTTGTTGTCTCTTCTACTACTTCTTGCGGAAGTCGATCAGGTTTACTATTCTTGTCCCAAGACGACGAAGCGAGGTATGACCGCACAGGTTCTTTGTCCATGCTGTCGATCTCTATATCCAATTCATACTTCTCTTTCGCCCAGAAACGGGAAGAGTCTGGCGTAAATATCTCATCAATGAGAATGACATCACCATCAAGCAATCCAAACTCGAACTTACAATCAGCTAGAATAATTCCCCGTTGATCACAATACTCACGCGCGAAGCTATACAACTTCAAACTTCGTTCTTGCAATTCAAGCGCAATCTCTTCACCAACGAGTTGTTTCATCGTGTCGAAGGAGATATCCTCATCATGTCCAACATCATTCTTAGCCGCTGGTGTAAAAATAGGCTGTTCAAAAGCTTCATTCTTACGCATGCCTTCACGAAGCTTTATGCCATTCACTTCACCGTTCTCTTGATATTGTCGCCAACCGCCACCTGTAATATAGCCACGTACCACGCATTCAATATCAATACGTTCTGCCTTACGAACAACCATGATACGATTCTTCAATCGTTCTTTATCATTGATGAGATCTCCAAGCTGTTCAACATCTGTATGGACAACATGATTCTTCATCAGATCAGCTGTCTGTTCGAACCAGTATGCACTTAACTGGTTAAGGACATTACCCTTATCAGGAACAGGTGGATCAAGAACATAATCGAAGGCAGAAATGAGATCCGTCACTACGATTAGAACATGCTCTCCTAAATCATAAAGCTCGCGTACCTTCCCTTTATACAACAATGGTGCGTTAACAAGTTCCACAGCAGTAGATATAGCCGTTGATGTCATGACCATTCCCCCTCACTTCCAGTAAATTACCTAATCTAGAACCTCAAATTAAGCCTAGCTTCGTGAATATAGTATCTACATGTTTCAAATGCCAGCTTGGATTGAAAGCATCCTCAATTTCTTCATTATTGAGTACTTCTGTAATTTCTGGTGTAGATTCGATAATATCACGGAATTGGCGTTGTTCTTCCCAAGCCTGCATCGCGCGAGGTTGAACGGTATCATAGGCTTGTTCACGGCTAAATCCTTTATCAATCAGCTTCGTCATCACGCGTCCAGAGAACGGCACCCCGAAAGTACGAGCCATATTGCGTTTCATATTATCTGGGAAAACGGTTAAGTTCTTCACAATATTACCGAAACGGTTCAGCATATAATTCAATAACATTGTCGCATCCGGTAAAATAATTCTTTCCACTGAAGAATGTGATATATCGCGTTCATGCCATAGCGTTACATCTTCATAGGCTGTCAACATATGACCACGAATTACACGTGATAGGCCTGAAATATTCTCACAACCAATCGGATTACGTTTATGTGGCATAGCAGATGATCCCTTTTGACCTTTTGCGAAAGCTTCCTCCACCTCGCGAACTTCACTCTTTTGTAACGCGCGAATTTCAGTAGCGAACTTGTCCAAAGACGTAGCGATCAAAGCTAATGTTGCCATGTATTCGGCATGACGATCACGTTGTAACGTTTGAGTCGAGATCGGTGCTGCTGTCGTACCTAACTTCTGACATACGAATTGTTCTACAAATGGGTCGATGTTCGCGTATGTTCCCACAGCCCCAGAGATTTTACCGAACTGTACACCATATGCTGCATGACGAAAACGTTCTAAATTACGCTTCATTTCCTCGTACCACAAAGCCATCTTCAGACCAAATGTCGTTGGTTCAGCATGTACCCCATGTGTTCTCCCCATCATCGGAGTATCTTTATAAGCAATAGCTTTATCTTTCAGAATTTCTATGAAATTCTCAATATCCTTCTCAAGGATCTCATTAGCTTGAAGTAATACATATCCGAGTGCAGTGTCAACAACATCGGTAGAAGTTAGACCGTAATGAACCCATTTACGTTCTTGTCCAAGACTTTCAGACACGGAACGAGTAAAAGCGATCACATCATGACGTGTTTCCAGTTCAATCTCATTAATTCGAGCAATATCAAACTTGGCATTCTGGCGAAGTAATATCGTATCTTCCTTCGGAATAACTCCCAATTCAGCCCACGCTTCACAAGCACATAGTTCTACTTCTAGCCACGAATTAAATTTGTTCTCTTCCGTCCAAATTGCCCGCATTTCCGGTCTACTATAACGTTCTATCATATGTTTTCACAGCCTCCAAATATTTGTTTGTTCTACCCATTCCAATCCATCCTGCACATCTTTACATAGCAAGTTGATATGACCCATTTTACGATTATGCTTACTCTCCGTCTTACCATATAAATGAAGTTTAGGAACAATGCCTAACTCAAACGCAACTTGATCTAACTCTCCGACTCTCTGGACTACGGATTCCATATGTTGCCCAAGAACATTAACCATAACTACAGGAGTTAATAATGTTGTATCTCCCAATGGAAGATTACATATAGCGCGCACATGTTGTTCGAATTGTGAAGTCATACAAGCTTCCATCGTGTAATGTCCTGAATTATGAGGACGTGGAGCCAACTCATTGACATATAATGTTCCATCTTCAGTAACGAACATTTCAACAGCTAGCAGTCCAACAGCACCCATGCTCGTCGCGACTGCCTCAGCAAGCCGCCTAGCTTCATTCTGCACTTGTGTAGATATTCTAGCAGGCACAATTGATAAATGAAGGATGTTATTGATATGAATATTCTCTGATATAGGAAAACTCTTCACTTCACCATTAGGACTACGAGCTGTAATAACTGATACCTCGCACTGGAAAGGAATAAATTGCTCTAACACCAATTCCCGTCCATGAGCTGCAAGTTCCGTATAAGAAGCTTCCAGTTGATCTACATTACGAATGACAACTTGTCCTTTACCGTCATAGCCTCCTGTGACCGTCTTCAACACCGATGGATAACCTAACTCTTCTATCGCATGCTGCAGACTATCCATTCCATCAATGACCCGATAAGGCGCTACCGGAACACCCGCTGCTTCTATAGCTCTCTTCTCACGTAAACGATGTTGTGTCGTGTACAATAGTGTACTTCCTTGAGGTACGTAGGATTGCTTCACTAGCATTTCCGCTACGCCTGCATCCACATTCTCAAATTCGTACGTAATAACATCCGAAGCTTGAGCTAATTCATGCGCAGCATCCACATCGTTGTATTCAGCGACAATCTGCTTAGCCACTTCACTACTCGGAGACTGTACCGTTGGATCAAGCGTTATAAATCGATATCCCATTGCAATACCCGCTAGAGATATCATTCGTCCCAATTGTCCGCCACCTAGAATACCAATTGTGCTACCTGGGAGCAAAGTTCTTGGCATATCATTAGACTGAACTTGATCTTCATCTAATCTATAACTCATAGATCATCACTACTTTCTAACACTTCATCTCTTATAGCATCCCTACGAAGCTGCACACGCTTCTGAACTTCCGGATAAAATGCACCAATGATCTGAGCTGCGAGTAAGCCTGCATTGGTTGCACCTGCTTTACCAATGGCGACTGTTGCTACAGGTATTCCTCCAGGCATCTGCACAATGGAGAGTAATGAATCTAGACCATTCAATGCCTTGGATTGCACCGGTACTCCGATCACGGGAATGAGCGTCTTCGCAGCTACCATACCGGGAAGATGCGCGGCCCCCCCTGCTCCAGCTATAATAACCCGAATCCCCCGTCCAGCAGCTTCTTCTGCATAGGTAAACATTAGATCAGGTGTACGGTGAGCTGAGACTACCTTTTTCTCATAATTGATTTGAAGCTCATCTAGCATTTGACAAGCGAACTGCATCGTCTCCCAATCCGATTTACTGCCCATAATAACAGCGACCTCTGGTAACATAACTTCAACCTACTTTCCCTACAATTCATTTCATTATTTTTATTGATACAAAAGATCCGGTACCCTAAGAAAATACTTCTATTTTCAGGATCCGGACCTATGGAAGGAATACATCAGTCCGTTTGTCTTCCGACATTAGAACCCAACCCTGCGTACTATCATTTCAAGGTTTAGGTAGTATTCCCTCGTAGTCCGAACATTAACGGTGTTCAGGTAGAGACTTCCGGGCCATATTCCCAGACTTATACGAGATATCTATATGAATAATATATAATATAATAATTTCTTATTTCACTTGCTTAGTTTAACAATCTATATCACCCTATGTCAACTAAAACACGAACATTTAATCATAATGAAAATATTTTGTTCGTCTTTTCACATATTTCACTATAGATATATAAAGCCAGCACCTTCTGATTAAACAGATGGGCTGGCTTGAACATAACTACTTATTTAACTACGAGTACTGGAACTCGAGCTTGTTGCACGACATTATGACTGACACTTCCAAGGACATATGAACGAATAGTTCCAAGTCCACGACTACCAATAACGATAACATCACATTGGTTCTTTTTGGAATACTCAAGTACGACATCAGCAGGAGCACCCTGAATCATTTCAACGGTTCCTGATACACCAGCAGCTTGTAGGGTATCCTTCGCTTCTTGTACGGTTTGTTCAGATAAATCATAATAATCCTTTGTCACCGTAGATGGAATCGCGGCATATGCTTCACCAAAATACGCACGTGGAAAACCAAAAACATGAATAACTGTAATCTTTGCGTTTGGTTCTGCTTGTGTTAATGCAATTGCGTGATCCAGTGCCTTCTTCGATGCTTTAGAACCATCATAAGCTACTAAAATGTTAGAAAATAGCATGTTCCACACCTCTTTCTGATGAATGAGAATAATTTGAACTAGCTAAATCATAAAATATCCATACAAAACAGCGTTCATAAAGAGTAGAATGGGAATCCCAATTCGGAAGCTTACATGCTTCGTCTTATGCCGTTTGCGATACATCGCAATGATAACACCCAACGCTCCTCCTATTGCTGCTAACAGGAAAAGTGTTCTCTCTGGTACGCGATCTCGCCTCTTCTGGGCTCTCTTCTTGTCTTCAGACATGACCAGATAACCCACCATGTTTATGAAAATAAACCAAATCCATAGTGCAGTTCCCATCTGCTACATGCCCCCCCTCTTTAATCACACTTCAATTCCTTACAATACTATTATAAATCTATCATCCGTAGGAAACAATAAAGCATCTTTCAATGTGTGCACTTAATTTCTCCTACCCCTTGTTCTTCTGTTCTAAAGCTGCCTTCAGGATGTCACCTAAGTTAGAACCTACCGTTTCTTGCTTCGTGAATTTATCTACCAACTTCCGCTCTTCACGTTTATTGATATGTTTGTTATCTTTATTTACAGTCTCAGTAATTCCGCAAGTAAGGCATTGCACATATAGCCCAGCCTTTCCTTCTTTCATTTCCATTTTCTTATGGCATTGTGGACAACGGCGATTTGATAATCTTTTCTCAGCCGAGCGGCGATAACCACAATCTTCTTTTGGACAGATGAGTAAGGTACCACGTTTATTCTTCTTTTCTAATAGCCGAGTGTTGCATTCCGGGCAGTGACTATTAGATACATTATGAGGCTTATATTCCACGGAACTCCCTTTTACACCTGCGATTAATTCCTTCGACATACTACGAATACCTTTAAGGAATAAATCAGGGCTTCCATCACCACGAGCAATCTTCTCAAGCTCTGATTCCCATTTAGCTGTTAAATCTGGGGTGCGAAGCTGTGGAGATACCAATTCAATCAATTGTTTCCCTTTTCCCGTAGGATGTAGAATGTTTCCCTTACGCTCAATCGTATCCGATGATACCAGTTTTTCAATAATATCTGCACGGGTAGCCGGTGTTCCTAATCCATACTTCTCCATTTGAGATAAGAGCAGCGCTTCTGTGTACCGTTTGGGTGGTAACGTGCGACCTGGACGAACAGTACAACGGTTTACTTTTACAGAATCTCCAACTTGTAATTCAGGTAATACAGATCGACTATCCTGCTGATCTAAAGAATCATCATCATCCGCATCATCCGCTACGTCTCCACCACCATATACTTCACGCCAACCGATCTCTTTAACTGTTGTTCCTTTCGTATGAAGGAACTCATCCTCCACTTTTACACTAACAACAACATCATCATAACGAGCAGGTGGGTAGAACAAACTTATGAACCGACGCACAATAAGATCATAAAGTTTCCGTTCATCTGCATTAAGTAAGTTCAATAAAACCGTCTCTTCAGTAGGAATAATGGCGTGATGATCACTAACTTTGCTATCATCTACGATTCGTTTCGTGATAGTTAGATTCTTGCGTAATAATGGCCGCGCTAATGTTGCGTATGGTCCAACCGCTACACTTTCTAGCCGTTCCTTGAAAGTTCCTGTCATATCTGAAGTTAAATAGCGACTATCCGTTCTCGGGTATGTGACTAGTTTATACTGTTCATAGAGTCGTTGTAGTACATTTGAAGTCTGTTTAGCTGAGAATCCGAAGCGTCTATTCGCATCTCGCTGAAGTTCAGTAAGATCATACGCCAGCGGATGAGGTTCTACCTTTTCTGACTTTTTAACCTTATCTATTACTCCCGTCTTACCTTGTAATTTATTCTGTAGGACTTCAGCTAGTGTCCGATCGAACATTCGAGCATCGCCACGACTATCTCTCCACGTTGCTGTGAAATTCCCTAAATCACCAGAAAGCGTATCATACTCTTCTGAACGAAAATTTATAATTTCTTTCTCACGATCCATAATCATTCCAAGAGATGGTGTCTGCACTCGCCCTGCCGATAGCTGTGCATTGAACTTACAAGTCAGCGCTCTTGTAATATTCAAGCCAATCATCCAGTCCGCTTCAGCTCGACAGCGTGCAGATTCATATAAACGATCGAATTGACGCCCTGGCTTCAATGTCGCGAAACCTTCTTTAATTGCTTTATCTGTCTGCGAAGAAATCCACAAACGTTGAAAAGGCTTATTCCATTTGATCATGTTCATGATCCACCGTGCTAACAATTCCCCTTCACGTGCAGCATCCGTCGCGACAATTAAGTCGCTAACGTCTTGACGTCTTGCCTGCTGCTGAACCACCTTAAATTGCTGACTTGTCTCCCTTAGCACTTTCAACTTCATGGATTCTGGAAGAATGGGTAAATCCTCTAAGTTCCAAGATGCAAATTTATGATCATAATCTTCTGGCTCCGCTAAGCCGACTAGATGTCCTAGTGCCCAAGTTACAATGTATTTAGGTCCCTCGAAATATCCTTTATGCTTTTCTTTACTCCCCATTACCCGAGCAATTTCACGAGCAACGGATGGTTTTTCTGCTAATATTAATGATTTCATCATTTGCACCTTTCTATTTACAATATTCTTCATTATTATAACATTGAATCCTAGCTCTACAGTAAAACAACTCCTATCAAGTATAAACGCCTTCGGCGTCCTTATAAGGACGGTAAGTGTTTAAGCGAGAAATATAAGCAGAAACGGCAATACCGTCCTTTTCCAAGGACGGTATTGCCGTTTCTGCCGAAATGAAATAGTTTCAACTTACGATTCTGTTTTAGAGATTCCATTTAGACTTGCTGGATACTCTTTAGATTTGTCAGGGGAAAGTGACGTTGACTCTTGTTTTAGACTTGCTTTATTTCGCTGAACATTGGAATTGGATTTCAACGATTTATCATTTCGCATGCAATCACCTCTCCAATATCTTGCCTCTAATTCTGCAAGTTATTCCTTTTCATTCACATATCTTCCTTGTTCGGGGATTGCTTGGCTATCAAAGTTTTGAGCTAGTAGTTGAAGTCCTTCGGTAAGTTCTTCTCCAGACATGGGAACTCCATGCCCCGTTATTGCTAGTGCTATAGGTAATTTTGCTAAGCGTACAATTGAATCTTTGGCTGTATCCCAATCTGGAGTGAAGTACGTAGGAGGACCGTGAATTTCTTTCTCCTGTTGCATGACGGCAAGTGCAGATTCTTGTTTGACGGTTATAAAGGCATCCCCTGCGATTAGCACTTTATCTCTATCTCTTAACAATGATATATGTCCAGGTGTATGCCCCGGTGTTAGAATATAACGCCATTCATCCATTTCAGGAATAATTCCGTCAGCCGGTAAAGGATGAATTCTATTCTGCAGATCAATTGCTTTGTGCGGATACATAGGAGCCACAACCGCCATAATACCACCCCCTACTGTAGAATCTCCTGGAGGGTAATCTTGTTGCCCAGTCAAAAATGGAAGTTCATTCTTATGTGCATAAATAGGAACATCCCAGTAATCTGCAAGCGCGATGACATTACCAACATGATCGAAATGTCCATGGGTTAGGAGAATATGAATTGGCGGACGACCAAATCTTGCATCAGCATACTTCTTTATATCATCTCCGCATGTTGCAACTCCAGTATCTACCAACATCCAATGTCCACTCACAGGATCCCCTACGAAACATACATTAGCGATATATGTCCTCATATATGCAATATCTGGAAGAATGACTTCAGTATCAATCGAACCAGAAATCAATAAATGATGAGTGTCAATAAAAAATCACCTCCATGTAATACATAATGATGAAGGTATCTTCTCCATTAAAACTTTCTCCTATTCTTGAATCCGCAGACATGCGTCGAAATAACAGGAACCCTCCGTTGATTGTCCCTTGAAGTAGATCATACCCTCTATGACATCAGAACGAAGAATATGAATCTCTTCCCCCATTTTGGCTTCGTGATGATACGAAATTTTAAAACCTTGGATAGTCATATTGTCCAATTCCTCTACCGTTAAAGCATCCATACATATATCTGCATATCGAGCATTATTCAAGTGTCCATTACTATCAATGCCACTATATCTTACAGTTATAGAATATGCGTCATGCAGCAATATATCGTCTGCAATAGTCATTTTATCAGGAATAGATCCGGCTGAATCTTCAAGATTGGAATGGATGTCAAACGGATACGCTGATGGTCTAAGCACTTTTCGCTTAACAATATCTACAAGAGCCCACAATGTACATGCCTTTGCAATTTCTTGGTTATTCTCATCTAAGATCTTATAATCTCTTAACCACAGTGGACCCTTAGTCCCTTTGTTCCATGTCGAAATTTTTATCGTATCATTAAATTTCGGAATTATTTGACATGTCAGATCAATCGTTGTCAGCATCCACCCCATGTTACGAGATAGCATCTCATCACGCGAACCACCCATTTGCTCTACATTTCCATCAGCGGCACGTTGCATCAGACTTAATAAAGTGGATAATCGACAATTCGCTTTATGATCTATTTCATTAGAATAAATAAGATGTTCTTCTGTCCACATATTTCCCATGCGTTAAATTCTCCTAAAAAATGAATTCTCTCATATCTGATGTTACAATCTCGAGAGTTGTCTTTTTCAAGCTACCTCATGTCGTTGCTCATTATTGCCCATCCAATAAAAAGCTAGTCCACTTGCACAAAAAGCAACAATCGCCCCAAGTCTAAAGCCACCTTCTAATCCCCATACTGAATTCGCCCATCCAGCTACAAAAGGCCCAATGAACATACCTATAGCATAAACAGCTTGATAAAACCCCATAGCAGTTGCTCGCTTTGAATAGTCAATTGTAGCTACTGACTTCCCAAGTAATAGCGGAAAAATCAATCCTTGTGCAAACCCATTGAATATTTGTGTTATACATAACCACTTGAAATCATCAGCTATAGGGATACACCATGTAAAGATTGCACTACCTACAAAACCAACAATTAATGTTACTTTTTCACCGAAACGGGTTAGAAAGTATTTCCCAGCAAATAGTGTAGCTACTGCATGTGGAACCATAAACGCTAACGTTAACCAAGCCAGATCATTCTTACTAGCACCCAGATTCAAGGCCTGATTAGGTGTGTAGCCGAACATCGTAATAAACAATACACAATGTGCCAGTATGGACAAAAAAGAAACCTTAAATAACATTGGATCACGCATCACGGGTAATAAATCCTTTACTGACATCCGTACACGAGTTTCATCCTCTTGTGTTTCTTTGAGAAAACAGGACAACACTAAAGCTATTAATGCCACTATGCCACCGAGCACAAAAGGCACTTTCCAACTATACGTTTCTACTAAATAACCACTAATCATCATGCTCGAAAGTTGGGCGATAACCATTGTGAATTGCATCATACTCATGGCCCTAGATACTTCATTCTTGGGATAGAATGTTGCGAATCCTACCGTGAACACAACCCAAGTAGATGCCGCAACTCCTGCCATAGCTCTAGCGGCCAATGTCCATCCCAATTGTTCCGTAAGGGTAAATCCGAGGCAACTAACCCCACAAGCTACAATCCCAAGCATGATAAAAGGTTTACGTTTCTTGATATAATCTGATCCCATACCTATGGGTAATCTACATAAAATTTGTACCAGGCCATATACACCGAGAATTATTCCAATAACTGTGTAGGACGCACCTAAATGTTCGATGTAAGGCGATAAAATGGGGACATATATGTACATAGAGAACCAATATAGAAATACGATGATGATGAAAAGAAACCGCTGTCGGCGGTTAGACTTAGATGACGATGAATCCGACAATTTCACACCCGCTTTAATCTAATTATTAAGTTTCTTAATTGATCATACTCTTCTTTTGATTATCATGCCAAGCAAAAGAAATAAACAAAATAATAACTGATTCACAATCATCCTCCACGGAAGACAAATTGAAACACGCAATAGAACTAAAACTATGATTTAGTCCATTCCATGCCTAGTAACTTTGCTTCACAAAAATAGTACTTTACAAGCTTGAATGCCAAAATAACATCCAAAGCCTATCAATGACAGCCCAGATGAATATGATATAAGTTTCTGAACTCGATCCGTTAATAAATGTCGGAAGGTACTTGCCACACTCGCCATTGTGATATCCCAGATTAGAATACCTATAATGATTGCAGAACTGTATAATAAAAGATCGTATAAATTGTACATTGATGCCGCCTTTGCTAATACAGAACCATAAATACCTAACCAAAATAATATAGACAACGGATTAAACAATGACATGAATAAACCAGATAGAAATGATTTACTTAAGTTTTCACTACTTCTCATTTCATTTGAAGTAACTTTATGTGCACCAATTAAGCTTTCTACACCTGTATATGTTAGTACAAAGAAACCAAATAACCACAGAAAGGTCTGAATAAATGGCGTATTGAGAAAATGTACTACTCCAAAATAAACTAACATCATATAGAATATATCTGCTGCAATTGCACCTAAACCTAGTACCCATGCATGTATGAAACCGTGCTTCAATCCTTTATCCATTTGAGCTGCATTGATTGGCCCCATTGGTGCCGATAATGATAGACCGAGAAAGATATATCCAATAAAAGTATTCATAGATCCTCCTGTTATATAGATTGTATGCATTGTATCGGCTACTTCCACCTATACTACATGTCCATTTATTTTATTCAGCAAGCAACTCGTTCATGACCAAGCCTTCTAAGTTTAATATCATTTTAGAAACGCAAAAAGAACCACCATTGATCGAAATCAACAGTGGTTCTTATGCTTGGCGACGTCCTACTCTCTGATATCCTAACCAGTACTATCAACTCCCAGGTCTTCAAGTGTATACAAATCTCTCGAAGCCTCAGCCTATCAAGCCCTTCAAGCCCACTAATAGTTGTATAAAGTACACCTATTTCCATCCATGTAGACTATTTGCTAATTTTAGTTGTAAAACCTACATCTAATTTTGCGGAATCAGTGTATTTTCAGATATATCACTATTTCAAGTGTACTTTTTACAACTATTTATTCTTCACTTATATTTTCTAATATATTAAGTGTACTCTGTGCATCTATTCTATGAACGTTCTATCATTTGTACTCATTGATAAACATATTAGTCTTGGGTCACGCACAGCCTCACTCTCTGTGAAGACATTAAGAATCCATTATCAATCGAAATATACCTTCTTCAATTCAAAAAAACGCAAAGAAAAACCATCATTGATCGAAATCAATAGTGGTTCTTATGCTTGGCGACGTCCTACTCTCCCAGGACCCTGCGGTCCAAGTACCATCGGCGCTGGAGGGCTTAACGGTCGTGTTCGGGATGGGTACGTGTGGAACCCCTCCGCTATCGCCACCAAACAGGATTTATGCGTTGCCATTTACTTCAGTGAATTCACTTCAGCAAAATATCCACCCTTATAAAGGGCATGCAACTTAAAATCAGTTCTTCGCTGCGAGAAAATATGAGCCCTTAGAAAGGACCTGCAGCTATCAGATGTTTGATCACCTGAAAACTAGATACGAACGAATCTGCATTGAAACACTTGTCTCCGTAGTTTTTCCTTCGATGTAAAGCGTAACGCTTCCGAAGTTAGTTTTCCTACGGAAAACTTTTAGGATAAGCCCTCGACCGATTAGTATTGGTCAGCTCCGTGCATTACTGCACTTCCACCTCCAACCTATCTACCTCGTAGTCTTCAAGGGGTCTTACTAATTGGGAAATCTCATCTTGAGGGGGGCTTCACGCTTAGATGCTTTCAGCGCTTATCCCGTCCGCACGTAGCTACCCAGCTATGCTCCTGGCGGAACAACTGGTACACCAGAGGTGCGTCCATCCCGGTCCTCTCGTACTAAGGACAGCTCCTCTCAAATTTCCTGCGCCCACGACAGATAGGGACCGAACTGTCTCACGACGTTCTGAACCCAGCTCGCGTACCGCTTTAATGGGCGAACAGCCCAACCCTTGGGACCTACTTCAGCCCCAGGATGCGATGAGCCGACATCGAGGTGCCAAACCTCCCCGTCGATGTGGACTCTTGGGGGAGATAAGCCTGTTATCCCCAGGGTAGCTTTTATCCGTTGAGCGATGGCCCTTCCATGCGGTACCACCGGATCACTAAGCCCGACTTTCGTCCCTGCTCGACTTGTAGGTCTCGCAGTCAAGCTCCCTTCTGCCTTTGCACTCTTCGAATGATTTCCAACCATTCTGAGGGAACCTTGGGGCGCCTCCGTTACTCTTTAGGAGGCGACCGCCCCAGTCAAACTGCCCACCTGACACTGTCCCCGAACCGGTTTACGGTCCTAGGTTAGAACCTAGATACGATCAGGGTGGTATCCCAACGGCGCCTCCATAGAAGCTTGCGCTCCTATTTCTCAGGCTCCCACCTATCCTGTACAAATCGTACCCAAATTCAATATCAAGCTGCAGTAAAGCTCCATGGGGTCTTTCCGTCTTGTCGCGGGTAACCTGCATCTTCACAGGTATTAAAATTTCACCGGATCTCTCGTTGAGACAGCGCCCAAATCGTTACGCCATTCGTGCGGGTCAGAATTTACCTGACAAGGAATTTCGCTACCTTAGGACCGTTATAGTTACGGCCGCCGTTTACTGGGGCTTCGGTTCATAGCTTCGGGTTTCCCCTAACCACTCCCCTTAACCTTCCAGCACCGGGCAGGCGTCAGCCCGTATACTTCGCCTTACGGCTTCGCACAGACCTGTGTTTTTGCTAAACAGTCGCTTGGGCCTTTTCACTGCGGCCCCCTCGTGCTATTCACACTACCGGGGCACCCCTTCTCCCGAAGTTACGGGGTCATTTTGCCGAGTTCCTTAACGAGAGTTCTTCCGCGCGCCTTAGAATTCTCTTCTCGCCTACCTGTGTCGGTTTGCGGTACGGGCACCTTCTCCTGGTTAGAGGCTTTTCTTGGCAGTGTGAGATCATGACCTTCGCTACTATAATTTTCGCTCCCCTTCACAGCCCAGCCTATTAGTGTGCGGATTTGCCTACACACAAGCCTCACTGCTTAGACGGACTATTCCATCAGTCCGCGTCACTACCCTGCTGCGTCACCCCATTACTCATAACGGATTACGGTGGTACAGGAATTTCAACCTGTTGTCCATCCACTACGCCTTTCGGCCTCGCGTTAGGTCCCGACTTACCCTGAGAGGACGAGCCTTCCTCAGGAAACCTTGGGCTTTCGGCGGATCAGATTCTCACTGATCTTTTCGTTACTTATACCGGCATTCTCACTTGTATAGTGTCCAGCGCTCCTCACGGTACACCTTCAACCCCTATACAACGCTCCCCTACCCCAGATGCAAAGCATCTAGCCATAGCTTCGGTGGTGTGTTTAGCCCCGTTACATTTTCGGCGCAGAGTCACTCGACCAGTGAGCTATTACGCACTCTTTCAATGGTGGCTGCTTCTAAGCCAACATCCTGGTTGTCTGTGCAACTCCACATCCTTTTCCACTCAACACACACTTGGGGACCTTAGCTGATGGTCTGGGCTGTTTCCCTTTCGACAATGGATCTTAGCACTCACTGTCTGACTCCCGGATATAAGTACATGGCATTCGGAGTTTGACTGAGCTTGGTAACCCTTGCGGGCCCCGCACCCAATCAGTGCTCTACCTCCACGACTCTTCATCCGAGGCTAGCCCTAAAGCTATTTCGGGGAGAACCAGCTATCTCCGAGTTCGATTGGAATTTCTCCGCTACCCCCACCTCATCCCCGCATTTTTCAACATGCGTGGGTTCGGGCCTCCAGTGCGTGTTACCGCACCTTCACCCTGGACAGGGGTAGATCACTCGGTTTCGGGTCTACGTCCACGTACTATATGTCGCCCTATTCAGACTCGCTTTCGCTGCGGCTCCGCCTTCTCAGCTTAACCTTGCACGGGAACGTAACTCGCCGGTTCATTCTACAAAAGGCACGCCATCACCCATTAATAGGGCTCTGACTTTTTGTAAGCACACGGTTTCAGGTTCTATTTCACTCCCCTTCCGGGGTGCTTTTCACCTTTCCCTCACGGTACTGTTTCACTATCGGTCGCTAGGGAGTATTTAGCCTTAGCAGATGGTCCTGCTGGATTCATACGGGGTTTCACGTGCCCCGCACTACTCGGGATACGTCTCGGAGGGAACACACTTTCAGCTACAGGGCTTTTACCTTCTATGCCGGGCCTTTCCAGACCTCTTCGCTTAATATATTCCTTTGTAACTCCATGTGAGACGTCCCACAACCCCAAGGAGCAAGCTCCTTGGTTTGGGCTAATCCGCGTTCGCTCGCCGCTACTGACGGAATCACTATTGTTTTCTCTTCCTCAGGGTACTTAGATGTTTCAGTTCCCCTGGTCTGTCTCTACCCACCCTATGTATTCAGGTGGGAGTGACTGCGTATTACCACAGCCGGGTTTCCCCATTCGGACACCCCCGGATCAAAGCTTGCTTACAGCTCCCCGAGGCAGTTTCGTTGTTCGCCACGTCCTTCATCGACTCCTAGCGCCTAGGCATCCTCCGTGTGCTCTTAGTAGCTTAACCTCAATTTTTCTCAAAGAGAAAATATTGTAGCTACTTTTACACTTTGTTTTGTTAACAAGTAACAAAACGTAAATATAAAAGAATGTTTCAACTTGCAAATTCGTTCGTTATCTAGTTTTCAAGGATCAAATTCCTACCGCTTGTTCAGCGGAAGAATATCATATCATTTTCTTTCCTCACCAGTCACCCGGTAAGTATTGGAAAAGATATTACTTTGAAAGATTGCTCTTTCAAAACTGAACACGAGTGAGTGTCGACTTTGCATTGCAAAGTCTATTTACGCCGACTTACATCGGACGCTTTGAATGTTTCCGTTGCAGGAAACGATTCTCCATAGAAAGGAGGTGATCCAGCCGCACCTTCCGATACGGCTACCTTGTTACGACTTCACCCCAATCATCTACCCCACCTTCGGCGGCTGGCTCCCTTGCGGGTTACCCCACCGACTTCGGGTGTTGTAAACTCTCGTGGTGTGACGGGCGGTGTGTACAAGACCCGGGAACGTATTCACCGCGGCATGCTGATCCGCGATTACTAGCAATTCCGACTTCATGTAGGCGGGTTGCAGCCTACAATCCGAACTGAGACCAGCTTTGTTGGGATTGGCTCCACCTCGCGGTTTCGCAGCCCGTTGTACTGGCCATTGTAGTACGTGTGTAGCCCAGGTCATAAGGGGCATGATGATTTGACGTCATCCCCACCTTCCTCCGGTTTGTCACCGGCAGTCTGCTTAGAGTGCCCACCATAATGTGCTGGCAACTAAGCATAAGGGTTGCGCTCGTTGCGGGACTTAACCCAACATCTCACGACACGAGCTGACGACAACCATGCACCACCTGTCTCCTCTGTCCCGAAGGCCGCCACTATCTCTAGTGGATTCAGAGGGATGTCAAGACCTGGTAAGGTTCTTCGCGTTGCTTCGAATTAAACCACATACTCCACTGCTTGTGCGGGTCCCCGTCAATTCCTTTGAGTTTCAGTCTTGCGACCGTACTCCCCAGGCGGAGTGCTTAATGTGTTAACTTCGGCACCAAGGGTATCGAAACCCCTAACACCTAGCACTCATCGTTTACGGCGTGGACTACCAGGGTATCTAATCCTGTTTGCTCCCCACGCTTTCGCGCCTCAGCGTCAGTTACAGCCCAGAGAGTCGCCTTCGCCACTGGTGTTCCTCCACATATCTACGCATTTCACCGCTACACGTGGAATTCCACTCTCCTCTTCTGTACTCAAGTCACCCAGTTTTCAGTGCGACCCAGGGTTGAGCCCTGGAATTAAACACCAAACTTAAATGACCGCCTGCGCGCGCTTTACGCCCAATAATTCCGGACAACGCTTGCCCCCTACGTATTACCGCGGCTGCTGGCACGTAGTTAGCCGGGGCTTTCTTCTCAGGTACCGTCACCTTGAGAGCAGTTACTCTCCCAAGCGTTCTTCCCTGGCAACAGAGCTTTACGATCCGAAAACCTTCATCACTCACGCGGCGTTGCTCCGTCAGACTTTCGTCCATTGCGGAAGATTCCCTACTGCTGCCTCCCGTAGGAGTCTGGGCCGTGTCTCAGTCCCAGTGTGGCCGTTCACCCTCTCAGGTCGGCTACGCATCGTCGCCTTGGTGAGCCGTTACCTCACCAACTAGCTAATGCGCCGCAGGCCCATCTGTAAGTGGCAGATTACTCCGCCTTTCAGTGTCTCCCCAGGAGAGGAAACAAGTTATCCGGTATTAGCTACCGTTTCCGGTAGTTATCCCAGTCTTACAGGCAGGTTACCTACGTGTTACTCACCCGTCCGCCGCTAAGTGATTTGAAAGCAAGCTTTCAAATCACTCCGCTCGACTTGCATGTATTAGGCACGCCGCCAGCGTTCGTCCTGAGCCAGGATCAAACTCTCCATATAGGATGAATTCCAGATCGACTTTGCAGTGATTTGAAATTCATCAGGAGTTCGTTTCAAATTAGCTTTGCAGCCATTTGGAACGAACTATGAAAAGAGCGATTCGCTCATTTTGAAACAAACTGACGAGAAATTTCTTTCTCTATCAAATGATTTCTCATTTGTTTTGTTCTCACTTTCGTGAAAACCACTCACTCGTTGTTCAGTTTTCAAAGATCAATTTCTTTCGTTATTGTTGCACCTCATTCTCGGTGACAACTTTTATAGTATATCGCATTCAGTTTGATAAAGCAAGTATTTTATTTATCTCATAATACTTACAAACTGTGCTCGTACCAAGAAAGTTTAATGTTTTCTTGGCCGGATAGTTAATATAACATGGGTACAAGTTTAATGCAAGATTTTTATACAGGAAGTTGTTGGAACTCATTTATCGATCATCGTATCTCTTAATCATTCATTCATAGTATTTATCTTTTCTTCTATATAAATGTCGACGAGCTCATTTCGTTTAATGTATAACTACAAAAAAACTAGTATAGCCTTTAAGGCCATACTAGTTTAAATTAAAGTGATAATTAACCTGCACTACCCAAGAATGCATACCGCAGAATAATCAGAACCGCCAATACCCACATTAACCAGTGGATATTATATTTCTTCTTCTCCTTAAGATTGCCGAAAGCAGCTAAAATGACATAAGCTACGATCCCGAACGAGATCCCATTAGCAATATTATAGGTGAAAGGCATCATTACAATAATTAAGAAGGCTGGAATGGCAACTACCATATCCATAAAGTCGATTTCCTTAATTGATTGAAGCATAAGTACACCTACGATAATGAGTGCTGCCGATGTAGCTGATCCTGGAATCAATGCGGCTATCGGTGCAAGGAACAATGACAACAAGAAGCATACGCCTGTCGTAACAGCAGTAAGTCCTGTACGTCCACCTGCAGCTACTCCCGCTGAACTTTCAACAAAAGCTGTTGTAGTCGAAGTCCCAAGCATTGCACCACCTGTAACAGCAACTGCATCTACAAACATTGCTTTACCTACACGTTTTTTACCTTCAACTGGATCTTTCATAATTCCTGCACGAGTAGCCGTACCAACCAAAGTACCAAATGTATCAAACAACTCTACAAAGGTAAACGTTACAATTGCGGAGACAAGACCCGTATGCAAGATACCATCCCAGTCAAAGGCAACAAAGTTTAACTGAGTGAAATCAGGAACCCAGTGATTATCAGGACTGGATAATGTGTTAAAGTCTACCGCACCCATTAGAATGCCTATAACCGTTGTACCAAGTATACCGAACAATATCGCACCTCGAACATTCAATACCATTAATATAGCTATTAAAATAATTCCGACAAGAGCTAATTGAACATTCGAATCCAGAAGACTACCTAAATGAATTACTGTTTCAAAGGAAAGAACCTCTGTATAGGTATGTGCAGGAATATCGGTTCCAGCTTCGACACCGATCGCCATAAGTCCACTGTTCTTCAGACCAAGAACTGTAATGAACAAACCAATTCCGACTGTAATGGCATGTTTCAGGCTATCCGGGATAGCATCAAGTAGCATCTGCCGTATATGAGTAATAGTTAATAGTATGAAGATTAACCCAGAGATAAATACTGCAGTCAAGCCCATTTGCCAAGTAAAAGGATGATCAGTCGTTGCTGAAGACAATACAACAGAAGCGAAATAAGCATTCAAGCCCATACCAGGCGCTAAAGCAACCGGGAAATTAATAAACAAACCCATTGCTATGGTGAAAATCCCTGCCGCTAGTGCAGTAGCCAAAAATACGGAATACCACCCCATATCAATTTGACCAAAAGCTGTTAGCGTGTTCGGATTGATTGACAAGATATAAGCCATTGCCATAAATGTAGTCAATCCAGCCATAATTTCAGTACGCACTGTGGTACCATTCTGTTTCAGTTTAAAAAACCGATCCATTAGAATACTTCCCCCTTAGATATGTTTGACAGCAACAAAAAAACTGAAATCTGATAGACTCCAGCCCGTAAAAAGAGAACATCCCGTATATTAACAGATAATTTCTGTTGTAAACGTGAGTTTCTTTTATAATCGTAGCCAGGTCATTATGGTGACCTCGTAGAGACTTCCAAGCCTATTCTCGGAATTATACGAAATATGTTGTTGTGCTTTATCATTTTAGGTCGAAAACAGGCTATTGTCAATGATAAATCCGAACATTATTTTGTGTATCTTTATTATTGTTCGTAAATTGCCATATTACTGTATATAAAATACCATTTCATTTTAGTATTCCCATTGTTTGGATGAAATATCTACATAATAGTTTAGGAAAGCTGCACGATTGATTCTATCGTGAATACCATATACTTTCTTATATTTTAAAAAAATTACTCTCTTCTATTCGCTAAAAAACGCAAATAAAAGAGAGTAATTTTTGGCACTCAATTGTTGCAGGTGTACGTGGAATATCACCAATACCAATGCTCACAAAACCTTATATATCAAGGGTTTTTAAGCGATTAACATCATCAATTTTTCCAGTTTACTCCCACTCAATCGTCGCCGGTGGCTTAGAGGTAATGTCATACACAATACGGTTAACATTATCCACTTCATTTACGATACGCACTGAGATTTTCTCAAGTACATCCCATGGAATACGCGCCCAGTCAGCAGTCATTCCATCAATGGATGTTACGGCACGAATCCCAACAGTGTAAGAATAAGTACGAGCATCTCCCATGACACCAACACTCTTCATGTTAGGAAGAGCCGTAAAGTACTGCCATATCTCACGATCTAATCCTGCTTTTGCAATTTCTTCACGTAGAATATAATCCGAATCACGTACAATCGTAAGCTTGTCTTCCGTTACTTCTCCCAATACACGAATAGCAAGACCTGGTCCAGGGAAAGGTTGACGCCATACGATCTCAGTTGGTAGACCACATTCTTCCCCAACTTTGCGGACTTCATCTTTAAATAAAGTATTTAATGGCTCAATAAGTTTGAATTTCATGTCTTCTGGAAGTCCACCAACATTGTGATGAGATTTAATCGTTTGTGCTGTAGCTGTTCCACTCTCTACGATATCCGTATACAGTGTGCCTTGAGCTAAGTATTTGAAGTCATCGAACTGACCTGATTCTTCTTCGAATACATAAATAAATTCATTACCAATGATTTTACGTTTCTGCTCGGGATCATCCACGCCTTTAAGCTTGGACATAAAACGATCACGCGCATCAACTTTAACAACTTTCATATCAAATTTACCTACGAAAGTCTCCATTACACTCTCAGCTTCACCTTTACGCAATAAGCCGTGGTCGATGAACATACAGGTTAATTGATCACCTATAGCTCTGTGGATCAATCTTGCCACAACAGATGAATCTACGCCTCCGCTAAGCGCGCACAGTACTTTATCTTGTCCAACAAGTTCACGAATCTCACGAACCTTATCCTCAACAAAAGATTCCATCGTCCAATTACCTTCACATTCGCACACTTCGTATAGGAAGTTACGGATCATCTCGTTACCATTTACAGAATGCTGAACTTCTGGATGGAACTGTACAGCGTACAACTTCTTCTCAACGTTACTCATCGCTGCAATTGGAGCAGATTCCGTCCCTGCATCAAGAATAAATCCAACTGGAAGCTCCACTACATGGTCTCCGTGACTCATCCATACAGTCTGATTCAACTCTAACCCTTTAAGAAGCGTAGTTTGAGATCCAAATTGTAAATCTGCCTTACCATATTCCCGCTTAGAAGAACGCTCTACTTTTCCTTCAAGCTGATGTGCCATAAGCTGCATTCCATAGCAAATACCTAGGATTGGAACGTTCAAATCATAAATAGCCGGATCAACATGTGGTGCATTTTCTTCATATACACTGGAAGGTCCACCTGAGAATACAATTCCCTTTGGAGAAAGTTCTCGGATCTTCTCAGCTGGTGTGTTGTATGGTAACAACTCGCTATAAACACCCAGATCTCGGATACGTCTTGCTATCAATTGATTATATTGTCCTCCGAAATCTAGGACTACGATGATTTCATTTGCTTTCATAACGTGCCTCCCTCAATTCATTGATGTTAATTATACGCAACGATAAATCATACCGTCAAGAAAGCAGGATTGGTTAATTACTTAGTAAATGTGCTAGTTGTGTGCAACGTTGTAAAAATAAGATGCTATACGTACGATTTATACTAGTCTCACCGTAGGTAATTCTTTCCCATTGTTCAGTAAATTGGAGGATTTCTTTCCTTAGATTCTCATCCTGAATTGAATAAATGTACTCCCTTACTGTAATCCCCTGAGGAATACAGCCAAATTTCCGCTCAAACTCATCCCATACAATCCAGGACGCCTTCAACATCTGTTCCTTTTGAGGAAAGGTATTTCGGGTAATGAAACGTAACCGCCACAGAAAAAAATATCTACGGCCTTGATAAATACGCCATACACTCGCAATTATTAGTACTACTGCCAAGTTCATTCCAATTAGCATATATGCTACTTCAGGTGTTAATGAATATTGCAAGTTAATGAATATCTTGCCAAAGAAATGGACCAAGTTCGTATACACATCAACTACTGAATCCACTATATTCTTACTTTCTGCATTCTGATTATTTATGATTATCGGTTCTGACTTTTCATGAATGGTGGAGAATCCCGGAGTTGGATCGAATGGAATCCAACCTATTTGAGGAAAATACACCTCCACCCACGAATGAGCATTCAACGATTTAATAACGTAGGTATCTTGACTACCCGTTTCAAGCATCCCTGGCGAATAGCCTTTAACGAATCGGGCTGGAATGTCTTGACTCCTCAAAAGTATAACCATAGATGTAGCAAAGTGATTACAATATCCAATTTTAGACTGAAATAAGAAATGATCAACGAAATCCTCATTCGACGGTGGTACGCTAGTTTTCAATGAATATGTATATTGATTCTTCAAGAAGGTCTCTATTGCGACCACGGCATCATAACGATTAGTCATATGAGTCGTTATTTCATTACCAAGTACTTTAACACGCAAGGGAAGTTCTTCTGGCAATTGAAGATACCGTTCGGTCACTGACTCAAGATCAGGACCAGAACTGTTACGTAATACATTAGTTTGAATCAAAGGTATAGCCACTTCGATTTGATAATTCTTAACTGGACTTGAACCAGTCGCTGCTGGAAACTTTAATGTATCTGAAATTTCATCATGTAACAGATAAATGGGTTTTTCTCCGTTCTCAGTTGTGATATTCAGAACCCTTTCTATATTGCCACCATTAAACAAAGGAAATTCACCTGTCTTAGAGGGAATGAAATTTAGAGTTTGAATGATAGATTCCTTTTCACGCTCTTCGGTTCTGTAACTGCCTTGTATTTCACCCTTCATATCAATCGACTGGAAATATACTTGAGGCTCAGCCCAACGGCGTCCATCGTAATATCCAAAGGTTTCCCCTTTCCAGTAAGTCGATATGGGTGATACCGCTGTGAACACAATCTCATTAGATACTTGTAAAGGTGCACCCATATCTCCTTCACCTGCACCGTAACCTGTCGTAGCTTGCTTTGAGGTATGACGATACATAGATAAGCCTGTCCAATCTTTAAATGTATCCATCGCAGCTTCTAAGTTCACCTTCTTTGTAGGTTCAGCAGAAACAACTTTGTCTCCTATCCAAGCTACACATACGGCCATACTAACCACAATACAAACAGAAATAAACCACTGTACATACCGTAGATTAAGAAACTCATGAGGAGTTGATGAATGTTCACGGAGCCTAGATAATGAAAGCATCGCTATAAGAACCATCAAGAGTAGAGATGTGCGAACAATATCAGCGAACACCTCCAGTCCTAACAAAGCTTCTAAACATAATAAATAAATGATAGATGCTCCCGCAAAAAGCCCAATGCTTGACCGGTCAAGCGCTAATGACTGCACTGTTGTAACAAGAATGCCCCATCCTAAGATTAGAATCAATGTTCGAGTCTCTGCGCCAAGAGTCGATAAACTCCACTCCTGGATCACAATCGTAACATCATGTTGAAGAATACCCCCAACAGATAGGTACCATTCGAATCCTCTGCCTTTTTCAAAAAGAAGCCCCCACGCACCCGCAATGATCGTAAGATATATCGGAATACGAATCCATTGCTTCCATTGGAATATCCCTAGAAGTAAATTCAACGCAGATAAACCATATAAAATAAATATGAACGAAGTGCTGATGGAATCGTTATCCAAGAATTGAAGTGGATACAACCATTCCATAAACAATCCCATAAGAAGTATAGAAAGTAGTGTTCGATAAAGGAGATTATGAACCACTAAGCCTTCTCACCTCCTTGCTTAAAAAGATATCCACATTATTCTCTTTCTCTGATAAAGATACATTTAACCTATAGAATCTAACTCCTAAAGAAAGGAGTATATTTTCCATTCTGACTTGTCTGATTCGTTCTGAAACATCCCCCTTCAATTCTAATAAAGCCATTGAGGGCAGGACGGAATATACATCGATATGGATTCCCTGATGCTGCATGTTGACTATCACTTGGATAGATTCTTCTTGTAAAAACCCTGTCACTACAGCAACTCTACCCCCATATTGTAAAAATCCCATTGTTTCCTCCAAGATGTTTTCTATTCTTTTCGTTCCATTCAATTCGATCAGAGCGAGAGTCATCAGATTGGACTGGTAGGCTGATACTGTAAACGTATTCGGAATAGGGACTTTCTTCTCAACAATAAGCTCTGCATGCATTCCATCTTTATCGGCTGTTTGAAACAGACCCGCAACAAACGAAACGGCCCATTCAAATAAATGCTCTGCCTTGTGATTTTGAATATCTATGCTTGCGCTCATTCCTCTATAACTCTCAGCTGATTGATCCAGAATGATCCACAACTCTTGGTCTAATTCATCCTCTGGAAGACGGCTTTGCATACGACCAAGACGCGCTGAACTCTTCCAATGGATTCTACTTAATGGGTCCCCTACCCTATAATCACGGATTTCTAACCCCCAATGACCGATCAAATGGCGTTTCGTTATTTCCAGTTCGCCTGCTCTCCAATCATTACTAGTTATTCCTTCTTCCATAGCAACCATAATAGGCAAAGGAAGTACAATAATACTTTCATCACAAGGTATCATTCGGCTATTCTTGAACCAACCAAATAGTCCACCCCACTCTACTTGGCAGACTTGAAAAGTGACAATCCCTCTGGGTACATTCTGAAGATTATACGAATAGGTAAAGGTTCGATGCCAGCCTGGAAACCATACTTTACAAAAATTCCCCTCGGTGAAATAATCTGTGACACTCATCCAAGGAAGAGGCAATATAGACCGATATTTAATACACACCTCAATTTCTAATTCTGTTCCCGCAATAGGACGCGATGGAGTAATATACCGCTTAACCTCAATACTGCGAGCACCAAACCATTGTGTAACAAGTCCCCCCACAATAAATAAGGTACTCAGAACTATCAGGAACCATACTGTTGCTCCCCCATACCATTGAAATAGCGTAGTTAAGACACCTAACCATCCGAAAGCAAAAGCCCATTCAAGCCATCTATACCTCATGAGCGTCTCCCGCTCCGACTGCGTTGCGGAGACATACTAATTCTAGATATTAACTCCAACACAACTTCTTCTCCAGTAACATCCTCCAACCGGTTGTGGGATTGAACCACCATACGATGAGAAAGGACAGCAATGGCGGTCTCTTTAATATCATCTGGTGTCACATACATTCTTCCATTCATGTAGGCTGCAGCTTGTGAAGCAACCATCCAAGCTAACGTCCCCCGTGGACTTATCCCAAGATGAAGTTTGGGATGATGACGTGATTCAGCTGCAACAGTAACTAGTAACTGTTTGATAGAGTCATCCACAAATACACTTTGTACTTCTCGTTGCATTACTTCCATCTCTTCAACCATGATCACAGGTCTTACACGCTCTAGAGGATGTGTCATCTGCATCCGTGATAACATTTCCATCTCTTGCTCAGGAGTTGGGTATCCAAGACTAATCCTCATGAGGAAGCGATCAAGTTGTGCTTCCGGTAATCGATATGTGCCTTCAAATTGAAGAGGATTCTGAGTTGCTAAGAGCGTGAAAGGCCGTGGTAATGGATAAGTTGTACCATCAACGGTCACCTTCTTTTCCTCCATTGCTTCAAGTAAAGCCGATTGCGTTCTTGGAGATGCACGATTGATCTCATCTGCTAATACTACATTAGATAAGATTGGTCCTGCCTTAAATTCAAAGAGACCACTATGGGAATGATAGATCGATATACCTGTAATATCAGAAGGCATTAGATCATAAGTAAACTGAATACGCCCGAAAGATCCCCCCATACAGGCTGCGATTGCCCGAACTAACAGTGTCTTTCCTACACCTGGAACATCTTCTAATAAGATATGTCCACGACTTAACATGGAGATCAGTACAAGACGGATCTCAGCCTCTTTGCCAACCATTACCGTGCTCACTCTCGAAATCATTCTATTTAATAGTTCTGATGAAATCTCATTTTGATTCATAGATGGAGTAGACAATTGTATTCCTCTCTTCTCCTCATGGATTGATTAATATGAAATCTATCAACTAGTATTTCCATGAAGGAAGGAACATAGACATGCAGAAACAAATATTTTCATAGATTTTGATTAAGATATATCTTTGTAGCCTCCCTAGTAGATACACGCCATTCCTCTTCGTTCATACTAATAGAGATATCTTTATGTCCTGTTTCCTGAAGTAATTCACGTAATGGCACCCACAAAGTATCTCCTCGCAATTGCATTGGAACATTCCTGCTCACAATCAATCCATTCGTCTTACGATTCAATACAGTCCATTCACCTGTACTTACATGAATTTGAAGTGTTTCTAACCCTTTTTGAATCATCACTTGCTTATTCTTTGCATCCCACTTCACTTGAACTCCTAATTTATCCATCGTTATCCGAAGTGGTACCATAATCTTATCTTCAGTAATCATATATTCTCCATGTTCAAGGGATGTCTCCATTCTACCTACCTCCAGCACCAGGCGTTTACCTTCAGCAAATAGAGCCGCATTGGGAATAACATGAGTAGCAATCCATGATTGACTTGGTTGATGACGGTTGAGAGTTTGTGCGCTCTTCGACACTTTAAATTGAACAGGTTCTTGCTCTGATGATAGAACATCAAATTTATATCCTTTATCCTGGTAGAACTTAATAATCGTAGGAAGTGCTTTTATGGTCTCCTCGTGTCCACCACCATCATGCATTAAGACAATAACCTCGTCAGTTTGGATTTCTAATGTCGCATTTTTAATAATTTCTTGGGCCGGAACACTTCTTCGCTTCGAGTCACCACTATCGACATTCCAATCTATCACCTGATATCCACCTTGCTTCAACAAAGAGAAATAAGTATCATCGAAATGTCCTGCTGTTCCTCCAGGTGCCCTGACTAAGGACGGCCGGAATCCCGTGATGAGATTAATTTCATCCTCTGTTTGTTTGATTTGATTCCAAAATGGAAAGAATTCCTTATATAGTTCATCATAGCTATGATTATACGTGTGATTACCGACCGCATGTCCCTCCTCCAGAGTCCTTGTAAGTAATTCTGGATATTGATGAACTTGTTGCCCCAAAACAAAGAAGGTGCCCTTTACATTAGCTTCTTTTAAAATATCAAGTACTTGGCCTGTGAGTTTACTTGGTCCATCGTCAAATGTAAGATATACTGTTTTTTGTGTAATTGGCTTAACAGCATTAGTCTTTGATGTAGACAATAACTCTACCGTTTTTTCCTCAGACAATTGTGGTAACAAACTATTAACTTCTGTTTCTACTGGATTAAGTGTATGAGGTTGTCCTTCCTGCAATTGTACAGGGAAGATCACCATTGAAATGAATAGAATCATGATCAAAAAACTTAAATTGTGTTTATCCAAATTTAACCATCGTAAATTCATAAATTTAACCTCCACCGTTTCTATGAAATTGACATTTCTGATAGATTATATGGTGAAGATTATTGAAATAGACTAGAGTTAAAAATTATAAATCGCTTAATTTTATAGTGGAGAGTGTATAAATTGGAAATACTTCGTTGGATTCAAACTCTATTTGAGGAACACGGCTATCTCGTTTTATTTATAGGCTTATTATTAGAGTTTGTCGCTCTCCCCTTTCCAGGAGAAACAACTATGGCTTATGCAGGTTATCTTTCCTATCTGGGTACGCTCCATTTCGGATGGCTTCTAATTCTATCCTTTTTGGGTACAACTATCGGTATAACCATCACTTATTTCATTGGTCTAAAAGCGGGTCTACCTTTTATAAATAGATTTGGGAAGTGGTTGTTCCTGTCTCCTCACAAATTAGAAAAACCGAGGATATGGTTTAGCAAATACGGACATGGTCTGATCTTTATCGGCTATTTTATTCCTGGTGTCCGACATTTCACAGGGTATTTCTCGGGCTTGAATGCTCTCCCCTTTCGTAAGTTTGCCCTATACGCATATGGTGGCGCACTATTTTGGGTCATTCTCTTCCTTGGTCTCGGTAAAATATTCGGTCCACAATGGTCCGTTGTCTTCCATTTAGTAGAGTTATATTCTCTTTGGATCTTCTCTGGACTCGGTATTATTGTACTTATGTTGATCATATATCGCTTCCGTGAAAAAGTGAGACACATTGTGTTTGTTAAAAAAAACAAGAAAAAAGTTAAACGTTCATCATAGACTTTGCACATACTAGAGGAGCCTGACAGGGATATATAAGGCTCCTTTTCACTTTGTTTTATTATAAATAAATCGAGGGCGTATCTTTCCAACCTTCTCATACGTTATATAAATATAGGCCCTGAAGGAGTGATTAACATGTTAATCCACAAAAAAATTGAAACACAAATTGAACTAAAGGCACAATGTGAAGATCTATATACAATATTGCAAAAACACTGTCTCTCCATCACTAATAATCGTTGGGACGCTGACGATTTAACACAAGAGACCCTCGCTAAGACATTATCCTTCTATTCGTCTAAATGCGAACCCAATATCACCATGCCCCTACTGCGTACCATTGCGCGAAATTCATGGATTGACGAGTTGCGCAAAAAGTCTAAGTTACAGCTAGGGCCAATAGATGAATGTGGCCATGAAGATCAGAGCTCAGAAGATCTTCAAGAAGGGTTGGAACAGCTAATGGAGAGGTTAACTCCCAAGCAATTGTTAGCGTTCGTTATGAAGGAAGGCTTCATGTATTCATTGTCTGAGATAGCAAATAGACTACAGATCAAAGAAACAGCAGTCAAAGCACTCCTGTATCGGGCTCGCCAGAAATCCCAAGAACATCCCGGAGACTTTAGTCACTACTGGCTCAACATTTCTCAAGATTGGTTTAAAAATCGACTGCTCCAAGCGGTTAAATATGAGAGTCCCACCGTTCTAGAAGAACTGATTATTGCCATTAGTGAACCAACCATACAGAAACGTGTAAACAAAGAATTCCGTTCACCGGTCTGCATAAAGTTTCAATCATTATCGCCAATCCAAATGGCAGCATAAATTTTTGCTTACGATGCTAGTTTTTCTTCAAAAAACTTTAACACCCATGCTTTCGAAGTATTTTTGCTACGCAAAAATTTTAGGAGGATCCAAAATGAGTATTATACCTTATGTTGTTGAGCAGACCTCTCACGGAGAGAGGTCTTATGATATTTATTCTCGTCTACTGAAAGATCGCATTGTATTTCTAGGATCGGAGATTAACGACGCTACGGCTAACAACATTGTTGCACAGCTTCTTTTTCTAGCAGCAGATGATCCTGACAAAGATATTTCTCTGTACATTAACAGTCCTGGTGGTTCCGTTACAGCCGCCTTCGCAGTATATGACACGATGCAATTTATCAAACCTGAAGTCAGAACTATATGCACAGGACTTGCTGCTTCCGCTGCATCATTACTGCTCTTAGCTGGCCATAAAGGTAAACGACTTGCATTACAGCACAGTGAAATTATGATTCATCAACCTTTGGGCGGAGCACAAGGTCAAGCAACAGACATTGAAATAACCGCACGACGTATTCTAAAAATAAAGGATCAACTGAATTATTTATATGCTGAAAAGACTGGTCAATCCTTAGAGAAGATAAAAATGGATATGGAACGAGACTATTACTTATCTGCTGAAGAAGCTAAATCCTATGGGATTGTGGATGAAGTGGTGTGTTCCCCCTTGTAACGTAAATGATCAAAAAGCCAGCATCTTAAATCCCTAAGATGTTGGCTTTTTTTACATAAAAAGACCGAAAAATAAACACCTTGTTTTCTTCAAAGTCTAAATCTCTCGAATTGCCCGTCCATCAATTACTCCCAACTACTAGCGTTTCAAGGAATTTTCATAAGCAGATACACAAAACAGCAGATCACTGCCGCCATACAGGCATGTCAGTTGATCTGCAATCATACATTTAATATTAATTATTGTTCGGATTGTAATGATGCCAATACTTCTTCTGTATGTCCAGCGACTTTAACCTTACGCCATTCTTTCATAAGTATTCCCTCTTCATTAATAAGAAAGGAAGAGCGTACAATACCTAGATATTCTTTCCCAAACATTTTCTTCAGCTGCCAGACCCCATATTTTTCACTAATCATATGATCCACATCCGACAATAATAGGAATGGTAGATCATGACGTGTAATAAATTTATTATGTGACTTCCACTCATCTGTACTAATTCCAATTATTACGGCACCTAGTTTTTCTATGGCAGAATTCGCGTCACGGAAATCACATGCTTCCTGCGTACATGTTGGTGTCATGTTCTTAGGATAGAAGTAAAGCACCAATTTCCGTCCACGATAGTCACTAAGCGATACTTCTCTTCCATTTGAAGCCATAAGTGTAAATTCTGGTGCGACACAACCTATTTCTAATGCTTCCATTTACCCTTTCCCCCTTTATAATATGTCATTATTCTACTAATAAATTGATTGTATCTGCAAAAAAAATTATAATGTATTGAACCCAAATCCTTTAATGTCGAAAATCGCAATTATTACTGGGAGTTATTGAAAGGAAGAAGCTTCATGACAAAAAAAACAAGAAGAACCATTTGGTGGGTTCTTGCCGTACTCTTACTTGCCGTGATTAGTTACGCTGTTTATTATTTCACATCTATTTATAATGGTTTAGAAGGATTGAAAAAAGAAGGAGATGCATCTCCTTTTAGCCAAGTAGAACAAATCGAAGCTGCAGCACCAGAACCTCCTAAATGGGAAGGCACAGAACCTGTCAGTATATTGATTATGGGTGTGGATGGCCGTGGCGTATCAGAAGGCGAGATCCCTCGTTCTGACAGTATGATGGTTGCAACATTAGATCCCACACAGAAAAAAATCTACCTATTCTCCATACTAAGGGATACATATGTTGATATTCCTGAATATCGTAGTGACCGAATTAATACGGCTATCACACATGGCCCTAACACTGCTATGAATACTATTAGTGAACTTCTAGGTATTCCTGTTCAATACTATGTTTATACCGACTTTCAGGGATTTATTAAACTTGTGGATGCCATTGGTGGGGTAGATTTCTACGTAGAGAAAGATATGAAATATAGTAGTAAAGCGGATAACCATGAGTTTGATATCAACCTCAAGCAAGGTCAGCAACATCTTGATGGAGATATGGCACTACAATATGTTCGTTTCCGCCATGATGCTTTATCTGATTTCACTCGTACAGGGAGACAGCGTGATTTCGTAAAAGCTGTTGCAGAGAAAATGATATCTACAACATCGATTATGAAGCTTCCAACGATATTAGAAGAGGTAAGTCCATTTGTCGATACTAACCTATCGATCAACGACATGTGGAAGCTCGCGACTATTGGATATCAGAGCTCGATGTCGAGCAGTGAACAGATTCCTCCAATGGATATGCTCGCTGAAGAAACGATTGGTGGCGCATCTGTGATTGCCGTAAAAGATTTAGACGAACTTCAACAATTTGTACAAGACACATTGAATCCTCCTGTAGTAGAAACAGACCCCCTTACTGACCCAGGGGTTGAATCGATGATGGATAATGAAGAAAGTGACCAAACAACAAATTGAACAAAAATTAAGCATAAAAAGGTTGGTTAACAAATGATAAATAGAACTAACTCCGAACAATTATATGAACAAGCCCTGCAACATATCGTTGGTGGTGTCAATAGCCCCTCGCGGTCTTTCAAAGCCGTAGGTGGAGGAGCACCTGTATTTATGAAACGAGCTAATGGTGCCTATTTCTGGGATGCAGATGATAATAAATATATCGATTACCTCGCAGCATATGGTCCCATCATTACAGGCCATGCACATCCTCATATTACTGCGGCTATCACTAAAGCTGCAGAGAATGGTACACTTTATGGCGCCCCAACAGAGTGGGAAATACAACTTGCGGTCATGTTGAAGGAAGCTATCCCTTCAATGGATAAGGTACGATTCGTAAATTCAGGTACGGAAGCAGTGATGACAACCATACGTGTAGCTCGTGCTTATACCAAACGTAATAAGATCATTAAATTTGCTGGTTGTTACCATGGACACTCGGATTTAGTCCTTGTGGCCGCAGGATCTGGACCCTCCACATTAGGTATTCCAGATAGTGCGGGTGTTCCTGCAAGTATCGCGCAGGAAGTCATTACAGTACCTTTTAACGACTTAGAAGGACTTAAAGCAGCCCTCGAACGTTGGGGAGATGATGTTGCTGCTGTTATGGTAGAACCGATTGTTGGTAATTTCGGTATGGTTATGCCACAAGACGGTTTCCTTGAAGGTCTTTGTAAGATGACACATGATAATGGTTCCCTTGTAATATATGACGAAGTAATCACAGCTTTTCGTTTTCATTATGGATCAACTCAGACCTTTGAGGGTTTACACAATCATGATGCGATCGTACCCGATCTTACCGCATTAGGCAAAATCATTGGTGGTGGCTTACCGATTGGCGCATATGGCGGTAGAAAGCATGTTATGGAGCAAGTTGCTCCACTCGGACCTGCATATCAGGCCGGAACGATGGCAGGCAATCCCGCTTCAATTCTCTCAGGTATTGCTTGTTTGGAGGTTCTTCAGGGCGAAGGTGTATACGAGGAAATGAATCGTCTAGCCGTAAAACTAACTGCGGGTATACAAAACTCAGCAGATCGTCATGGTATTCCATTAACGATAAACCGAATTCGCGGCTCTTTCTCTACCCATTTCTGTAATCATCCGATTACGAATTATGATGAAGCTCAAGATACCGACGGAGAAGTTTTCGCCTCATTCTTCCGCCACATGTTGAATCATGGTATTAATCTGGCTCCCTCTAAGTATGAAGCATGGTTCCTAACTACAGCTCATACCGATGAAGATATTGAACAGACCCTAGAGGCTGCGGAGAAATGCTTCCAGTTGATGTAAGCACTACATTGTTGTATTAGTAATATAAATAATTATTAAAGAGTGGTAGACAAGGAGCAATCCTTAGTCTACCACTCTCTTCAGTGTGGAATATGTAACCTTTCGATCTCGCTACGAATGATTCCGATTCCTGTAACTATGCTCGTATCCGGTACATTAGATACATTCAATCGTAGCATTGACTCAGTATATCCACCAGAAAGATAATATGCCTCCGTACTGTCCACGATAATGTTACGTTTATGAAGTGCATGCTTCAGGGTTGCAAATGAAAGCTTACTTGGCATGGGTACAATGGTATGAATAACACGATTACGTGGTGTAGATGCGAATGATTCATGATCAGAGTTCCGAACTAATGCCTGATTTAACTGTTTCATTTTCCTATTGTATGAAGATTTAATCCGCTCACGATGACGTTCGAACATCCCACTTTTCATATATATTTCAAGTGCAGCTTGAGATATCATAGAAGTATCAATGTCCATTATGACTTTAAATCTACTGAACGTATCTATCAACAACGTTGGTAGAACAGCAACACCTACCCGCAGCCCAGGGAAGAGAATTTTGGAGTAGCTTTTAAGATAAATCACTTGTGGTGAAGTCGTATAAGCGTAAATAGGGTCTGCCTTAGAGTCGCCCTCCAAATCAGCTAGATAATCATCCTCAACTATATATACATCATATTTAAGTGCTAACCGTATAATTTCCTGCTTCTGCTTCAGCGTTAAGGAGGTTCCTAGTGGGTTATGAAAACGAGGCATTGTGTAGAAGAACTTTATAGAACCCGTTGCGAATATGTCCTCTAACTTCTCCAGATCTAACCCCTCATCATCCCTAGGCACTCCTATAACTGGGATGTTCATTATATTCAGCATTTCAATGAATAGAAAGTACCCAGGCTGCTCAATAACAATCGTGTCCCTACCATTTGGGAAAGGCATAGACACAAGAATAGCTAGCGCTTGTTGAACACCCGAAGTCACCATAATTTGTTCCTTGTCCGCAAATACCTGATACCCAGCTAAGTGTCTCTGTAGAATCTGAATAAGTGAAGAGAGTCCTTTGCGTGTTCCATAGGTGAACAAATCATCTTTGTAAGCATCGATAGCTTTATTAATGCAGTGCTGAAAATCCACATAAGGGAAAATACGCTGATCTGGTGCAGCTGATGCAAAATCCAATACCATTTCTATATTTTCTTGAGGTAAATTACCTTGATTCCAACCCTTCTTCTGTACCACATAGTATCCACTTTGGGGTATTGAATATATGAGATGATGCTTCTCCATCTCCTCGTATGCACGAATAACCGTACTTTTGTTACAACTATACATCTCTGCTAAGTTTCTGATCGAAGGTAGTTTCTTTCCTTGCGAGAATTCACCCGTTTGGATACGTCCTTCAAGCGCCAGCATTAGTCGTGAATATTTCTTCATCGTGCCTCCTTGAAATAAATTGTACCGGTACAATTTAGCTTTATTGGTATTGTACCCTTTCCAAAGGTTCCTGTATATTGAATGAGCTGGTTAGCCACAACCACGAACTTATTTATACAGGAGGGGTACGATTGAATAATACACGTCAGAATGGTTCTGCTTATTTTGCTGCTTTTTTATATGCTATCATTATTGGGTTCTCTTTTCTATTCGTTAAAATGACCATCTCCGCAGCACATCCATTAGATGTGTTAGCGCATCGCTTCACACTATCCTTCTTTGCTATCAGCATTCCTGTGATCTTTGGCTGGATATCTGTAAGTATTAAACTGAAAGACCTCTGGCCCATTTTACGACTTGCATTGCTATCTCCAGTCTTATTTTTCGCCTTTCAAGCTTTTGGACTCATGAGTGCCTCCTCATCAGAGGCTGGAATTATTCAGGCTTCCGTACCCATCTTTACTTTAATACTTGCCTCTTATTTTCTTAAGGAGCGGAGCAGTAGTCTGCAAAAAATATCGCTACTAGTATCTGTAGTAGGTGTCATCTTCATCTTTGTAATGAAAGGTAGTTCTCAGGTAAGCTCAGGTAACTTCCAAGGTGTATTATTACTACTCTTATCGGCACTCGCTTTTGCTGGATACAGTGTCCTTGCACGACCCTTAACACGTACGTTTAAACCGATAGAACTTACGTACATCACGCTTGGAGTGGGCTTCATATTATTTAATATAATGGCTGTAGGAAGACATACCACTGCTGGAACATTGCATGAATTTCTTCAGCCGCTAACAGATATAAGCTATATTGGGGCATTACTGTATCTTGGGATTCTCTCCACTATGGTTACAACCTTACTCTCAAGCTTCGCACTCTCACGTATTGAAGCTTCTAAAATGAGTGTGTTCATTAATTTCTCTACACTTGTCTCGATGGTCGCTGGTGTGATTTTTCTGAACGAACAATTACAATACTATCATGTGATCGCTGCAATCATGATTATTCTAGGTGTGCTTGGCACCAATTTCTTAGGTAATAAGCGTGAATCATAAAAAAAGGCACTCCAAGACTATAGCCTTGGAGTGCCCTTAAATTCATTTATGATATAGGATGTGCCATAACACTCATTAATGCTAACTCTGCTTGTGTCGAATCCAGGCGACTGTATTGAACGATAATTGGGACACTACTCTCTACGACAATCGCATAGGGTACGCCTTTGGGAATATATTTTCTATCTGATCGTAATGTGGCCGTTCGGATATGCTTCGTTCTTCGACCGTCGACAGATTGAACGATATTCTCTAGTGGCTCACGATCTTCAAAGAAAATGGTGATATGAAGTTCCGCACTCTGTGTTCCGCAGTTCAGTACACAAATACTATCATGACTCTCAAGTTCACCTTGGCTGATCAGGGGAATATAACCATCAGGAATGACCCAGTACATGCTTCCACGACTACTATGATTAGTATGTTGTTCTGTTACATCATTCATTGGATATCCTCCATCTCTTCTCACCCAAATCGATTCTCTTTAGTCCGTAATAGTTCAGCAAGAAATGCTAGCGTTAAGCCTTGGCCCCAGCCTTGAATACGATTACAAGGAACTTCACGATATCCTTGAATATCGTTCATCACAGCTGTTCCTGCCGAGACTTCAGTCACAGTTCCATCTTCATTAATTCGAGCTAGGATTCCATCAATAGCCTTCTGTGTATACTTATTATAGAGTCGACCTCGCATTAGAATGGCTGTTGCAATTCCTGCTGAACCTGATATTTCAAGATAAGATGTATCATCATCTAGAATAGTATGCCACAAGCCTTCCGGAGATTGTACTCGAACTAATGCACTAAGCTGATCACGAAGCGATCCATCGATCTTCATATAAGAAGGGTGAGTAACTTCGACTAACTTCAGGGCTTTCGACATCGTAAGTGCTGCCCAAGAATTACCCCTTGCCCAATACATCCCTGACATATGGTTCTGCTGAAGATGATCCCATCCATGATAATACAAATTACTCCCCGGATCTTGAAGATATTTCTCATGTCCATGATATTGCTTTAATCCATCCTCAATATAATCTCTATTTCCTGTTAGATATCCAATTCGCAGTAAATAATACCCTGCCATGAACATCGTATCCACCCAAGCCTGCTCTGGAAATACATCATGCACAGAGTTAACGGTATGTTGAAAAACTCCTTCTCCGAATCGTTCTGCCTTATGTGACAGAAATTCAGCCATTTGAATCGCAATATCTAGGTATTTCTGCTCTTTCGTTGCTTCATATAAAGTTAATAAGGAATGTCCTACCGATACACCATTAACTGATAATTGGGGTAACCCATCCTCAATATTCTCATCTGCCCATATCTTAAGACGTTCTAAATATTCCACCTTACCTGTTGCCTGATATACCTCACAAATTCCGTAGAAGGCTACACCACCTGGCCAGTCCCAGTTAAAATCCATCTTAAACGTCCGATCCACTACTCGATCAATCACCTTAGCAATTTCATGTTCATCAACAATTAAACTAGCCATTCTTATCACTCCTTACTCATTATCTTAAATACATTCGAAGAGGTTGTAGATCCAGTTGACGAATTTGTTCAGCCACCCGTTCTGCTAGTCGAAGTGCCCCAAGTTCTTGGAAATGTGTGTTATCTTCCACTCCTCCGGGATGATTAATATATTCACCTGGGTAAGTCCACATGAAGTACCGCTTACTTCCCTCTATTCCCGCTTCTTCAAAAAGAATCTTACTCTCTGCTGCCAAATCAATCAGTGGTATGTTCTCTTCTACAGCGAGTTCTTTCATAGCTATAATATAGTCGCCATGTGTATCTGACAGAGTACCATCATCATTGAAATACCGTCTATGGACAGGAGTTATGAATACCGGGCAAGCTTGCTTCTCCTTAGCAGCCACTATGTATTCCTTCAGATGCTGTTTATATGTTGTATAAGGTTTGGTTCCTCGTTTAGGATCACTCTTCTCGTCATTATGTCCGAATTGAACGAAGAGGAAATCCCCGGACTTCATTTTCTCCGATATTTCATCAAGTCTACCTTCCTCAATAAAGCTCCGTGAACTTCGCCCTGATATCGCGTGATTATCCACGAGCACATCATATTTGAAGAGAGCTGGTAATATCTGTCCCCAACCTGCATAGGGATATCCAATGGCTGCTTGATCCGTCACAGTGGAATCTCCAGCTATAAATAATGTTAATGTTTCTACTGGAGAAATATGCAGGTTATTGATACGTGGAGCTAATCCCGTGAATTTTAATACGAGATTTCCATTTCGCGCAGCTACGGTAAACATCACCTTTTTAAATTCACCTTGAAAGGTTGAAATAGGAGGTAACACCGCCTTGTTCTCTCCTGCCCTTATGATCGTATGGGTGTCGGCAATAGCATCCCCGATCTCCGCAGTTATTCGATACGTTCCATCAGGAATTTTAATAATAAAATCCATTCCCTTCGGAATGCAAAAACTCTGTTGTAATTGCTCTTCTCCCATAACTTTCACATCACGATCCATTCGATTACGGGCAAATACTTGACCATTCCCTTGAAAGCCATACCCCCTGTCATCATCATAAAGAGTATCCGCTGAGACACCGATATAACCTTCTGTTGGCGTGCCTATTCCAAAGTCAAATGCCCATTCTTGATTAATTCCTTTCATTTATACCTACATCTCCTCTCTTATCCCTTCAACCCACTACTACTCATACCTTGCACAATTTGTTTCTGGAAAGCAAAGAATATGGCGATTACAGGAATTAAACTAACAATGGACATTGCAAACATTGCCCCCCAATTCGATGCGGATTCACTATCTAGGAACATTTTGAGCGCCATGGATACGGTGTACTTCTCTGGAGAATTGAGATATAGAACGGGACCAAGCAGATCCTCCCATCGCCAATAAAATGAGAAAATTGCTGCTGTAGCAAGGGATGATTTCAGAAGTGGCATAATAACCTGTAAATACAAACGAAATTTCCCACACCCATCAATAGCTGCTGCATCATCCAATTCACCTGGAATCGTTTTAATAAATTGTACCATTAAGAATATGAAGAAAGGCATACCAAAAAAAGATGGAACGACCAGCGGTAGAATCGTATTTAACCAACCTAATTTTGTAAAAATAATGTATTGCGGGACAAGTACCACATCATGTGGAAGCATCAACGTTACCATCATCAATGCAAACCAGAATTTCTGCCCTACGAAGCGAAGACGTGCAAAACCAAATGCAATCAGTGAAGATGATATGACAGCCCCAATGGTTGCAATAACAACGATTACTATTGTGTTCGTCATATATTTACTGAAAGGATAGATCGTCCCTTTCCATCCTTCTGAATAATTACTCCAAATCCATGTGTCAGGAAACAGCGAATCCGCTGTTAAGAATATCAATCGACTTTCTTTAAACGAACTAAATAACATCCAAATTACAGGATAGAGCATGATAATTGCCAGTGCAGTCACGAGAATATGATATACAGGCCACTTGAATCTTTTCCATACCATATCGTTCAACGGCCCCCTTCGGATTCATAAAAGACCCAAAACTTAGAAGTAATAAACAAGAGTCCAGTCATGATCCCAATTAAAATGAGCATCATCCAGGCCATTGCTGAGGCATAGCCCATATTATTAAACATAAAGGCTTGACGGAACAAGTACAGTGAATACAACATCGTTCCATCCATAGGTCCGCCCTCACCCTTAGAAATGATATAGGCAGGTACGAATGTCATGAAGGCACTAATCGTCTGCATAATTAGATTAAATAGCACTATTGGACTTAATAAGGGGAGTGTAATGCTGAAAAATTTACGTATTGGTTTTGCCCCATCCACCCCAGCAGCTTCATACATCTCCACGGATATATTCTTAAGTCCTGCAAGGAAGATGAGCATCGATGATCCGAACTGCCATACAGACAAAGAGATCAGCATGACTAGAGAAGCGTCAGGATTTCCAAACCACTGTACTGGAGTTATTCCGAACCAACCGATCACACTATTCACAATTCCTTCATTACTAAAAATATTACGCCACATAATGGAGACGGCTACGCTTCCTCCAATAATGGAAGGTAAATAGTACATTGTACGATATGCCCCAACCATGCGAGATTTCGTATTAAGGATCATGGCAATAAATAAAGCAAACATCAACCGAAGAGGAACACCTAGCAACACATAGATTAAGGTCACTCTTACTGAATTCCAATATTTCGGGTCATTCGTGAACATTTTATCGAAATTATCAAATCCTACCCATCGAGGTGACGAGAACAAATTATAATTCGTGAACGATAGATACAATGATATGACCATTGGTATCAAAGTAAATGCAAGAAAACCTATAATAAACGGGCTAATAAACGCATATCCGGTTAGATTCGATTTCAGAACACCATTCCGTCGCAAGATACCCTGCCTCCCTTTCTGTTGTACCCTACTACATATCTAATAACATCCTACTTAGTTGAAATCGGAGATGGATCATCTCCACCTCCGATTTCAGAATTATTAATTGTATATTTATCTACTAGTTATTGGCTAAGATGGCATTTGCGGCTTCTCTAAATTTAGGTGCTACTTCAGCTGCTGTTGTCTGCCCAAAATTAATTTCCTCTGCGTAATCCGCCAACATAGCGATGATTTCAGGTGATCCTACAGGAGGTGCTGGACTCATTGGCGAGGCTTTAGGTTCCATAGCTGCAACGAATTCAAATACTTGTTTTGTCTGATCACTTAATTCAGGTGCTAAAGATTCTTTAATTTTGCCAGAGATCGGCACACCGCGATCCCCTTTGATTAACTTGTTCGCCTCTACGTCGTTAACCCAGAAGTCGATAAACTTAGCAGCTTCTTCTTTTGCCTTAGAGTTAGAAGTGACTGACCAATACATACTTGGTTGCATATACAGACCCTTTTCCATATCTGGACCAATCATTGGAGCGAAATCCATCGGACGATTAACGACCGTTTGTAATCCAACGAATTGATTCGACCATTGCCAGATACCCACACCTTTTTCTTTCACAAGATCAGATTCTTCCACAATCCCTTTCGATTGATTCGCTACACCTGGATCCGGCGCAGCCCCAGCTTTCACTAGGCGTGCAAGTCTGTCGAAGAAATCTATAAATAAAGCATCATCTTCATATCCGAGAGCTGTACCTTCAGGGTTATATAATGTTTTGCCTTTGGTACGAAGATAGTAGTTGAAGAATACATCCGGAGCCATACCACTATCGAAAAACAATTTATTTGAAGCTGCTGTTACCGCAAGTTCTTCATACTTATCCCAATCCCAGTCTTCTGGAATAGTATCAATTCCTGCCTTCGTCAACAATGCAGGGTCATATTGAAACCCAAGAACATTGACACCCGTGGGAATACCATATTGCTTGCCTTCAATGATCCCCGTGCTGAGAACATTCTCACTTACATCTGATAATTGGATCTGATTATTCATAAATGGACTGAGATCCTCCAATTGTCCGTTCTTAGCATATTGGCTAATATAAGAGACATCCATTTGTACAATATCCGGTAATTGATTTGCAGCAGCTTGAGGTGCGAGTTTTTTCCAATAATCGTCGAAGGAAGCATACTCGAAGTCTATTTTGACATGCGGATTTGCGGATTTGTATAAATCGATTACTTTCTGAGTGTATTCATGACGAGTATCTGATCCCCACCAAGCTATCCGTAAAGTTATATCCTTCTTTGTTTCTGTACTTGTTGCTTCTGTACTTGTCGTTTCTCCTTCAGTTGCGGTAGCTTGTGTTTCTTTCGTGTTTGCTGAATTTCCACATGCAGTAACTATTAGAAGCATTAATACAGTCAACAACATGGTCGCTTTTTTCCTCAAGTTTTTCGCCCCTTTTCAAATATAATGATTAACATCTCTCTCAGATTGATAACGCTTTCAATTATGTAAGCTTATTTTCCCAAATTGATACTAGAAGTTGAATACACAAATCAGAGCTATTGGTTAAAAAAACAGAGTTTTCATGATTTAATAAATTCCGTTGGAGTCATCCCTATATATTTCTTGAATACCTGACTGAAATATTGCGAGTTGCCTGAGAATCCAAACTGATCTGCAAGTTCGAATACCCTCACATTATCACCGCTGCGAATATATTCACAGGCGCGCTGGATTCGATACTGATTCACATAATTTGAGAAACTATTGCCGGTTACTTTTTTAAATATCTTACCTAAATAATCTGGGTTCATATATAAAATTTGATTAGCCACACCATTTAAAGACAATTGATCATTCTTATAATTATTCACGATAATGGAAATCATTTTATCTACCGTTGATGACTGTCGATGAATATTATTCTTATAATATCCCTTAGTTAATTGATTCGCTGCTTCGATTACAAATATCTTCAATCCAGCCAGCGTCTCCATTTCTGCCAGCATTGTCATCCCCTTCGTAAAGGAGTTAATCTCCCCTGATGGACAGATACGTATCATTGCAGCATAAAGTTGGAGTACGTATGAACGAGTCATAGCAATTTCCAATCTCATCTCATCTAAATGCGTAAATAACCGCTCAATATCTTGTCCTACCTCATCAATATTTCCAGATTTGATGAGTAAACAAAACTTCTCTTCATCCAATATATAATTTAAATCTAACGCACCATCACGTTCATGGAGTGCTAAATCATGCATCATAATTAAACTACCTTCACCAATATAAAAACGATGATTCATACATTGAAGCATCTCACGATACAATTTACGGGCATTAACCATACGATCTGCTTCACTTAGAGCAATTGTGATATCTAGCTTATAGAATTTATAAAATGTTGACCGTACCATTTCAATATCTTGAATAAGTGTTTCGACATGATCGGATTCTGGTAGAAGAATTAATAACCGACCTTCAATCGTTGTACTAAGTAGAACACTTGGAAGAATATCCTCCGCTATATTTTTCAAAGCAAATAAGTACTCATATTCACGAATCTCATCAAGTTGAATTAATACCATCCTTACTGATTGGCTAATTAACGAGAGTTCAAACAAATCCTCGTAATACTCTACATCCGTTGTACCATATGTTTTATTCGTAATAAATTCTTTAAGAAATTGCTCCTTAACATGAGGCAACACTTTTTGGAGTCCATGCTTGATGCGATCCATAAATTTATCACGTTCTTGTTGCTCTTCCCGTTCCTTTAGTAACTCCTGAATTGCTTTAAGAATTTGCGACTCGTTACATGGTTTTAATAAATAGTGCTTCACCCCATATTGCATGGCACGTCTGGCATAATCGAAGTCCTTGTGTCCAGACAACATAATAAATTTTACACTTGGGTAGCTCAACCATGTTTTCTCTACAAGACCCAATCCATCAAGTCCAGGCATACAAATATCACTGATTACAATATCTGGCTTGTTAGAAATGATCTTCTCGTAAGCTTCTATCCCGTTTCTAGCAGTAGCTATTAGTTCAGTTCCGGAACTTCTCCAATCCACCACCTGTGATATGCCATCGAGAATCATACGTTCATCATCCACTAACATCACTTTATACATCTAGCTCGCCTCCTTTGATATAGGGAATTCTAACTTGGACGGACGTCTTGATGTTAGGTTCACTCTCGATATGGAGCCCCCACTCGCTCCCATAGGTCAATTTTATTCGCTCTTCAATATTACTTAGACCAATCCCCTTTCCTAATGTCTGCACTTTTCCTTCTGATAACTGTTTAAGAAACTCTGGGTCCATTCCCGGTCCATTATCCTGCACAAAGATAGTAATGACCCCTTGATTTTCCCTTACTATAATTACAATCTGACATGGTTCAATATTAGGCTCTAGAGCATAATGAATAGCATTCTCCACCAGTGGCTGTAAAGTTAGTTTTGGAATAAGGGCGTTCTCTAAATATGATTCTATGTCTATCGTGAATTCTAAGCGTTCTTCAAATCTAACCTTTTGTATCGTTACATAACTCATGACTATATCTATTTCGCTGCCAAGCGTAATTAATTGATTGTCAAAATTGATTGAACTACGTAATAGAAATCCTAGAGATTCTACCATTTTTGAAATCTGATCTTGTTTGTTCGTTTTAGCTAACCAATTAATGGATTCAAGCGTATTGTAGAGGAAATGAGGGTTGATTTGAGCCTGAAGTGCCTTTAGTTCGGTTTCTCTAATAAGTAGTTGTTTCGTGTAATTCTCGTTAATTAACTCACGAATGCGTTGAATCATCATTTTGAATGTGCGATAAAGTAGTCCAACCTCAGATTGCGGAGAAGAAGGTACCGTCCCTAAAGCCAACTCTTCTAATTTATCGAGATCACCTTCCTCTATATCACGCATTTTTTTGATAAGTCGATCAATCGGCCGTGTGATACTTAACGCTAACCTCGTTCCAAACAGAATGGCCAGTACAAAAATAAATATAAAGACGATCGTGACAAAACTTTTGATGAACGTAATTCGTTCAAACATTTGATGAAAAGGAGTTATATGAAAATAGGTCCAATCCGTATACGAAGATCGAAATTTCGCTGCGAAATACCTACCATGCTCATAAGAATCTATACTATAGAGTTTGTCATTATTCATCTCAATCAACATTTCAGATTCGGTTAGTAATGGCTCCTGGGGATAGAGAATATCCTTACCGTCCGTAATAATTAATTGACCTTCATTTCCTGCATCTTGCACTTGATCGTCAACAATTCGATCGATACGAACCCGAAAGACAAGTGTGCCTAGATTCTCCAAAGTGAACGTAGCGTTCGTGAATGATTTGATTTCTCGAACGCTAAGTAAAGAGAACCCTCTTCCACCCAACATCCATGCATTAGATCCATCATATTCTTCGGCAAGTGCAACAAGGTCATTCTGAAGTGTTTCTGGAATTCCCTCACGGTTGCCCGCTACCATGACATTTCTCTCCTGATCTATCACCATCATCGAATACACATATTTCTCCGATCCTGCAAAGGCAATGATTCGATCTGTTATCTTTTTATGTAATACCAATTTTTCATAGGCAGAACTATCATCCTGTAGTTGCGATAAGTAACTTTGAATTTGCTCATCTGATACAACTTTAAAAGATAACTCTTCCATTTCTTTTAGCTGACTCTCAATTCCGATAGAGGACATCGTTAACACTTGAGATGATTTCTTATAGATTTGTTCATCATAAATGCTGAATACATTTTTCAGAACTGTTATATAAATAGCAAAACTAACTAGCATTAACAGAGAAATGAGACCAATCACCTGATAATGAATTCCAACATTTTTGAAAGCGCTTTTATATTTTCGTATAAGAATGGTTGCTCCCGCCCTTCTATACTACAAAGTTCATTTCTTATAATAACTCTACAATACCATACAATAAATAGCCGCCCATACATAGAGGCGACTATTAACTAAATATTATGAACAATTTCTATTATTGATTAATGAAGGCGGTTCTTAATGAAGCAATATACTGCACATCGAACCCTAGACCTGTAGCAATTACGGCTAACGGAACATAAGTTTTCCCTTCAGTTCCCACCTTGTGTAAAAAAGCTGGTGAAGTTACAGCTATCGATTCTCCATTCACAGTGACTGTAGATGAACCGATCTTAATAACTACTGTTCGATCTCCATAGGTAATTGTAGCACTGGAAGATTTACTATCCCAAACAGATGTTGCTCCAATAGCATCTACGATATCCTTGATCGCAACGAAATTCTGATTTTTACGTAACACTGGTTGATAAGGGGTCTTCAGTTCCTTTCCTTTCACCACAATTGTCATAGGTTCAGCTTTATCATTGATACTTGGTTTCAAGTATTCACCCCAGACGACTTCTGCAAATACTTCAGCCATAACCCCATATCCAAGTTGATTAGGATGTATATCCCGATCTCCGATAATATGAGTCATCGTACTCTCCCCACCCACAAACTCTTCAGCTACATGAGCAATTTTGATATTCACACTTTGACTTTGAAAATCAGTAACTAACTGCTCTACGACACCTGTAAATGAATTTGCAGCATTAATTAATTTAGGATACATTGCTCGATTAGCAATTTCAGGAATAGGCTGATATTGATCAGCAACAACAATAAGTGCATCCTTATTCATTTCATGCAAGTTTTCGATGATTGCTGTCATTGTAGTCTTATAAGAAGTTAATAATTGCTCTACTTTTAAGTTAAGTTCTGCGTCAACCAAATTATCAGCTTCACTAATAATGATTCCTAAATCATTACCTCCTATAGTAATTGTAATGAGATCTGCTGATTGGATGTCAGCTTTCAATTGAATAGCAGATGCTCCAATTTCCCCTGCTCTAGGGTCTACAAGTCCAGGTTGAATATCCTCTGCAGAAATAGCTACCCCCTTTTGGGCTGCATCTAGAAAATGTTCCAATCCTGTACCTTTCAAACCTAAGATCCCATAATTAATAGTCTCTGTTCTACTATGGAATAATCCTTGTTCATGTAAACGATCCACAAATCCATATGGTGTACTAGTCAGATCCATCTCAGGCTCATATCCCACCGTAAGAGAATCCCCTAGTGCAACAATGCGATAAGGATCTGGCTCTATTGCCTGCGCTTGTACAGAAGTCAATCCACTAAACATTCCTAAAGTTGTAGATAGCAAAACAGCTAAGTTCACAACTGAAATCTTCTTTTTCCATAATTGTACCAACTCATCAACTCCCTTTTTTGTCATTCTGACATAATAACTCAAACCTTAATACAACTATTTTACCATTACCTACTAATAAAAAAAAAGGAGAAACCCCTTAAATTTGAAGGGATTTCTCCAAAATCTTTATTCTTAGTTCATCTTAGTATTGTTACGATCTGCTTTTTCTAAATAACTATCATACCTATCATCTATTTCTTCTGCGATTTCTCGGTATTTACGAGTCTCTTCTACAATAGGATCTAATGTAGTCTGAATACGAATTTCATATTTAGGTGGAATCATTCTTCGTCCCTGTTCCTGTAAATCCTCTTGATTCATCATCTCACCATCGATCAGTAGCTCACTTATTTGCCGTTCCAGATCATCCTTTTCATTCATAAGGAAAGAACCCCCTTCACGATTGTATAGAACCATATGTTCTAAAACCCTGTAGCTCCTGCTTCTTCCAATGCTTCAATCAATTCATGATGAATTTGACCGTTACTTGCCACTATATGTCTAACACTTAGATCATAAGGGCGTCCCAATGTATCCGTAACTTCCCCCCCAGATTCCTTCACCAGAAGAACTCCAGCAGCTAAATCCCATGAATTCAGACCGATTTCCCAATATCCACTAAGTCTTCCTGCGGCTACATAGGCCATATGCAAGGCAGCTGATCCACCCGCACGAATACTACGAGACTTTGGTGCTACATGTTGTAGACCCAACATATTTATTGGAAAAGCAAAGTTTTGATCAGGCGGAAAACCCGTTGCTAATAAGCTTGTTCCAATCGTACATTCCTGCGAGACTAGGGTTGGTTTTCCATGAACATAAGCGCCTTTACCCTTCTCAGCTACAAACAGTTCATCTCTTGATATATCATAAATTACACCTACAATGACTTCACCCTTGTAGGCAAGTGCAATAGAGACAGCAAAGAATGGAAATCCGTGTACATAATTAGTGGTACCATCTACAGGATCAACGATCCATAAGTATTCTGCATCTAGAGATTCCTTTAAAGCACGTACCGAAGCATCTGGTCCTGGCTCAACAGCCTCTTCTCCGAGAATTTCATGATCAGGGAAATGTGTGAGAATGAGCTTGCGTATCATCTGCTCTGCACCTTTATCTACTTCTGTCACTAAATCATGTGATGAATATTTTGTATTTAATTCTTTCACCGTACCTAATCTACTCTTGATCCATTCGCCCGCCTTCGCTGCTGCATTAATTGCAACTGCGGTAAAGCTCTTGCTTGTCACAACATAAGGAACTTTATCCTTTTGGTTCAAAGCACTCATCTACTTTCTGTTTAAATCTAGCAGTTCGGAACTCTTTTTACATAATCACTTTAAAAGTACCTTATTTTACCTCTAAATTCAAGTGGTGTTCATACTATAGTTCACTGTATGGCTATGGTTGGATCTCAATACTCGCCTTATCTTTAACGGTTACCCCTTCTGTAACAAACTGACCCAAATCCTGCATCAGCCCAAACAACGCTGTATCTTTACTTTTAGCTTCAATCATAACGTCTAAATACGGTGTATCCTTTGCAATTCTTCTTAGAAAATCTAACAACGGTCCAACCTCTACACCATCTGCATGACTTCGGATATCCCTTACACTCCTAGGACTGGACACATGAATTTTAGGTACCAAAGGTTTATTAACTTGTGCGTCAGCTTGCGCCAGTTCACTCTGCCATGTTTCGCGTATATATGGCCATAGCTCCCATGGTAGTTCACCCTCATTGTTCACCCATTGATGATGAATATCCAATACCATCGGTAGTTTAACATTTTGACATACTCTCAAAGTCTCGATAGCGTTGAATGTCTTATCATCATTCTCAAGCGTTAATCTCTCCTGGATATCCCGGCTTAAATGTTCGAAATGTTCTTCAAATCGAGCAGCGGCAGATGGCTTGTCCCCATAAGCTCCACCTATATGAATATTGTTCTTAGCGGTTGCATCAAGTCCCATTGCATTCAACATAGTCACATGATGTTTCAGATCACGTACAGAATTAATTAGAACCACTGGACGCGGTGTGCTTAATACCGTGAAATGATCTGGATGAAAGGACACTCTCATCTCATGTTTCTTAACAAATTCACCTACCTCAGCAAATGAATCCTGTAACACAGGCATAGGGCTCCAATCTTCCAGATCTCCATGTGTTGCTAGTGGGATTAGTTTGGAAGAAAAGCGATATACCTTTATGTCGTGTGCTACATTATGTTTCAGAAGCCGCAACGTATTATGCAGATTCGTGCGTGCAATACGTTCCAACTTCAGAAGCGCTCCCTCCCGATCAGCTAACTTATTAAAACTGGTCATCGTCATCGTTTTGGAAGGAGATGTATCCTGCACAACCATGGACATCGCAACATATCCGAACCGAACAATCATTCCTCTTGATCACCAAAGAACATCTCGTATGCTAGATCGGTCTGGATGCGCGACTCCTCATCATTTAGTTTACGAACCAATTCCATCTCTACTTCCGTTACTTCTTCTCCCTGAAAGTTAATCTCGGCAATGTATCCAACAATCTTAACAATAGCAATTGCAAGGTTGTCAGGCGTATAAGCAATGACTTTTTGTCCTGTTGGAAAAACACGAAAACCCTTCTTCACCATTTTTCCACGGCCATACTCCATAAGTTCATAAATCTCTTGTTCGTTCTTAAATTTACATACTGAATTAAATTCTGTTTGAAAGCCCATAATCGATTCCTCTTTCCTATTCAAGATTAGAAGAACATATCTATTAATCGTTATTATAATCTAATGCTTGTTTGCTAGCGTAACGTTCCAATGCCAATTCAATCATACGATCGAGTAGTGTCGCATAATCCAATCCTGTCTCCCGCCATAATAGAGGGTACATACTATAAGGTGTAAAACCAGGCATCGTGTTCACTTCATTAATAAGGATACTCTGATCCGATTTACGTACGAAGAAATCTGCCCGACTAATTCCACTTCCTTCAAGCGCTTGAAATGCAACTATTGCCGCATCCCTAATCCTATCAGCCAATTCTGGATCAAGTGGTGCAGGGATCAGCATTTGTGATTGACCATCGGTATATTTAGCAGCATAGTCATAATACTCGCTTGATGATACGATTTCACCAGGAACTGAAGCCATAGGTTCATCATTCCCAAGTACACTAACCTCTATTTCCCTTGCATCAACGAATTCTTCGACTATGACCTTAATATCATAACGCAAGGCAAAGTTAATCGCCCGCTCAAGTTCATCGCGGTCTTTAGCTTTAGAGATTCCTACACTGGAACCTAGATTGGCTGGCTTAACAAAACACGGATACCCCAAATGATCTTCCACACCTACAATAATTTCGTAACTGTCGTGCATCCATTGACTACGTGTGAAATAACGATAGCCAACTTGCGGTAACCCAGCTTCAGCAAATAACTTCTTCATAACTACCTTATCCATCCCAGCAGCTGAAGCTAATACTCCTGCACCCACATAAGGCATGTTAGCCATTTCGAATAACCCTTGAATGGTACCATCTTCGCCAAAAGTTCCATGCAGAAGAGGAAACATAAGATCCAGTGTTGCAGAAGATTCTCCGTCATTTAACCGACTGAATAAAACAGCTAATGCAGCTTGTGATCCTTCCGAATGATTCATTAGTTTTAGATCTTCTATCTTCTCAAAAGGAGATTGTCGTACTTCCCCTTTTAACCATTCTCCCTTTTTCGTAATGTAGAAAGGAATAATGTCATATTTATTGTAATCAAAGGCGTTCATTACCGCGAAAGCAGTTTGCAATGATACCTCATGTTCTCCTGATTTACCACCGTATACAAGACCTACTCTAGATTTATTCATACTTAACCTCTTTCTAACCTAATGTTATGTCATTCCATTTTTCCATGTATCATTCATTATAAATTTCTCTAATGCAATCCCCAAGTTAAAAGATATCTGGAATATGCAAGAACTGATATTTAGTATTCTCTTGCCAAGCATAAGAGTCTTTATAATCCCAATAACGATGTCGACTACTCACGGTATTTGCATTAACCAATGGCATTCCTCCAGCGTCAAATGCCGTTACGATGGTGCTATGCTGATAGTTCCCATCACCATCCCAATCATAGATGATTACATCTCCAAGCATTAATTGTTCTGCCCGATCGACAACTTCAGCTCTAAGGCCCTTGGTACTAGTACTCAATAAATACTCCAAGCTATTAGATACAGCCCAACTATAACTCCACCACTCTTTATTGCTTACGTATCCTTTGTACCACCAACCTGTTGCTCTGTTACCAGTATAGTGGATTGGAGCCCCCCCTGCAAAGAGGCACTGCGAGATATAATTAGTACAGTTTACCGTAAAGGTTATAAATTCTGGGTTCTCAGAATCCCACCACAGATCTGCATAAGCTACAGCCTCTTCCCGTGAATACTTCACAGGGCGACGGTTAGATCCACTACCCCATACATGCGCATTTAAATAGGGTCCAGATCCTTCACCAAATGATCCCGTTCCTTCATTAGGTAGTGATAAATTCTCAAGATTAGGGTGACGTTCAACGGTTAGCTGTTCGATCGATACGATAACCCATTGGAATCCATCACGAATAAAATTTAAACGTTCACGTTGTATCATATCTTCTCGATGAGTCATTCCTCCCTTAGAATAATAAAGCTTGGAGTGAAGCTGAATATCCAGTATCACATCTTGATCTGATTCTCGAATCATTTGTATCAATTTTGCTCGTGTTTCACTTCGTAGTGGTATGGATTCCCGCATCTCATACCAGTCCGATAACCTTTTCATTCGCTTAGATCTTTCCATTACAAACGACATATCGGTTACCACTTGTTGCTGTGATTCCGCTCGGTAATCAATCTGGCATTGGTTATATTGATTAACATAAGTAAATAATAACTGTTTCCATGGTTGTTCCATATGATTAATTCCTCCCTTTTCCAACTAATATGCGGTTAATTAATATCAATATATGAACGTGCTTGACACTCTATCCATTTAATCTTATGAAGCAGATATTATTACTAGTTTTCTCAATGTATATTCATCATTTATATCTTGATATGGAAGTAAAAATCCCTTTACTAGCTTCATTGTAAACGGTATACTTAAATAAATGATTTTTTTGAAATACCGTTTCACCTGATGAAACAATATTTAAGAGTTACACTATTAAGGGAGTACTTTCAGTTCTAACTTCTTACGACGAATATCAAAATGAAAATTTAAAAATTTAAGGAGGAACATTTATGCCCGGGAAAGATCACTTTTCTACCGCACAGCAATTAGTTGTCAATGGCAAGAACTATCGTTACTACAGTTTGCAATCTTTAGAGAAGCAAGGAATCGGTAGCGTTTCTACACTTCCTTTTTCTATTAAAGTGCTACTTGAAGCTGCAATTCGTCAATTTGATGGAAGAGCCATTACAGAAGAACATGTTAAACAACTTGCAGATTGGAATAATGGCCGTGACGAGAATAAAGAAATACCGTTTATTCCTGCAAGAATCGTACTTCAGGATTTCACAGGTGTTCCTGTCGTAGTAGATCTAGCTGCAATGAGAGATACCGTTAAAAAAGCTGGCGGTGACCCTAAGAAGATTAATCCACTTGTACCCGTAGACCTCGTAATTGACCATTCCGTAATGGTCGATGCTTTCGGAGCACCCGATTCACTAGCAATTAATATGGATATGGAATTCGAACGTAATGAGGAACGCTATCGATTCCTACGTTGGGCTCAAACAGCTTTCGATAACTTCCGTGCTGTTCCACCAGCAACTGGAATCGTACATCAAGTTAACCTTGAATATCTCGCTTCCGTAGCAGCAACTAAAGTCATTGATGGAGAGACGGTTGTGTACCCAGATTCACTTGTAGGAACGGATTCCCATACAACCATGATTAATGGTTTAGGTGTTGTAGGCTGGGGTGTAGGTGGAATTGAAGCGGAAGCTGGAATGCTCGGACAACCTCTTTATTTCATCATGCCTGAAGTTGTTGGATTCAAGCTTACAGGAAGTCTAAATGAAGGTGCGACTGCAACTGACTTAGCACTTACTGTGACTCAGATTTTACGTACAAAAGGCGTTGTTGGGAAATTCGTTGAATTCTTTGGACCTGGGCTACTTAACCTTAGCCTAGCCGATCGAGCAACAATCGCTAACATGGCTCCTGAATATGGAGCAACAATCGGATATTTCCCTGTCGATAATGAGACACTATCGTATTTGAGAAATACTGGTCGTTCTGATGAACAGGTTGCACTCGTGGAAGCATATTACAAAGCTCAAGATATGTTCCGTACCGAATATACCGTTGATCCAGAGTTCACTGATGTCATCGAATTAGATTTAGCTTCTGTAGTTCCTAGTTTAGCTGGACCTAAGCGACCTCAAGATCGTATTGAATTAAGTAATATGAAGGATTCCTTCAACGATATTATTCGCACACCATTAGACAAAGGTGGTTATGGTCTTAGCGACAGCAAGATCGATCAAACCGTAAGTATTCAACATACCGATGGTACCGTTAGCAAACTTGGTACTGGAGCCGTGGTTATCGCTGCAATCACTAGTTGTACGAATACTTCAAATCCTAGTGTTATGTTAGGTGCTGGACTTCTGGCCAAGAAAGCTGTTGAACGTGGTCTCAAAAAACCAGGTTATGTGAAGAGTAGCTTAACACCAGGTTCATTAGTGGTTACCGAGTATTTAAAGAAAGCTGGATTATTAGAATCTCTTGAAGCTCTTGGATTCTATTTAGCCGGATACGGTTGCGCAACCTGTATCGGTAATTCAGGCCCACTTCCAGATGAAGTAAACCAAGCAATTGCTGATAATGATTTAACTGTAGCTGCTGTTCTCTCAGGTAACCGCAACTTTGAAGGTCGTATACATGCTCAAGTTAAAGCTAATTATCTTGCATCACCTCCATTGGTTGTTGCATACGCACTTGCGGGTACAGTCAATATTGATCTAGACAATGACCCATTAGGTTATGATCAGAACAATGAACCTGTCTACCTGAGAGATATCTGGCCTACTTCTGAGGAAATTAAGGAAGCTATCGCTACGTCTGTTACTCCTGAGATGTTCCGTAGTAAATATGAGAATGTATTTACGGCCAATGAGCGTTGGAACGCAATTGAAATACCGGAAGGTGAATTATACGAATGGGATGATAATTCTACTTATATTCAGAACCCACCTTTCTTCGAGAACCTTGAGGCAGAACTAACAGATCTTAAAGATATCCGTTCAGCCCGTGTTCTAGCACTATTGAGTGATTCCGTTACAACGGATCATATCTCACCAGCAGGGAATATCTCCCCTTCTAGTCCAGCGGGTCTCTACTTGAAGGAACATGGTGTAGAACGTAAGGACTTCAACTCATATGGTTCCCGTCGTGGTAACCATGAAGTTATGATGAGAGGAACATTCGCAAATATTCGTATTCGTAACCAAGTTGCTCCTGGTACAGAGGGTGGTGTAACAACTAATCTCTTAACGGAAGAGGTCATGTCCATCTACGATGCATCAATGGATTATCAGGACCACAAGCAGAATCTAATCGTTATTGCAGGTAAAGAATATGGTACAGGTAGCTCACGTGACTGGGCTGCTAAGGGTACTACTTTGCTAGGTGTTAAAGCTGTCATTGCTGAGAGTTATGAACGTATACACCGTAGTAACCTTGTCGGTATGGGCGTTCTTCCTTTACAATTCCAAGATGGAACCGGCTGGAAGAGCCTTGGATTAAACGGACGTGAATCCTTCGATATTATAGGTGTTAATAATGATATTAAGCCTGGTCAGGAGCTCACTGTCACTGTTACTCGTGAAGATGGTACACAGTTCAATTTCACGGCTATTGCTAGATTAGATAGTATGGTAGATGTAGATTACTATCACAATGGTGGGATTCTGCAAACTGTATTACGTCAAATGATTAAGAGTAGTTAGAGTCAATTTCATAATTACGCAAACCTGTTTAGATATAGGCGATTATGAAATTGAGTCAATTAAAAATAAAAAAGAACAGTTTGGATCCCTAGCTATTGGTTCGTTAGGGTCCACTCTGTTCTTTTTTAAATCCAATTACATTTTTGATAAAATTGTATTTTATACGAATTATAATAAGTCCGATGAAGCATTTTGATATGTATTACGTGAATAACGAATCATTAGGTTTGCCATGTTGTAATTAGATTCTAGGATTGCATCTACCATAAGTATGCCTTGGCGTATCGTGAAGTCATAACTAATCTCACCATGAGTCCAATGATATTTGTACTTCAGACTTTCAATGGCCATGTTCCTAAAAGATAGTTGATGTACAGCATTAAGACCTTCTTCGGAAGAAGGAAAGCTACCATTACGCCCAGCAATCGGATTTTGCCGAATTCCAAACTTCCCAACAACATTATTGCGAATTTGCATAAACAAAGTGCCAGAATTTAAACCAGCTAATTCCTGTTCTAGTTCTTTAAATACAATATCCATTTGTCTTGCTAACGATAATTGATCAATCTTGATCATTAAATCCCTTCTCCCTTTTTTTTCGCCCATATTATAGGGCTTATGACTCATTATAAATGCTAAAATAACATCTATCAACATATTCAAACAAAATTGGGTATATATCCCTAATTAATGCTGTGATTTACAATTAATTATGATATATTATGCTAAAATCCATCATAAAACGACAATATGATTAATGGAACAATTCGCGAAAAAAAGATCCCCTTGCGGGAATCTTCGTCTTTTTTCTACAATAAAACCCAACTTGATTTTACTAATGTGGAGGAAATCAAGCCAAATGTTCAGTCATCTCCATAAATTCCTTTACATCTGAAATACACAAGTCGATAGCACTTTGCCAAAATTCTGGGCCAGTCAAATCAACAGCTAAATGCTTGGATGCTAATTCTTCTACAGTCATCATACCGGTATCTTGTAACAAAAGATCATATTTATCGGCGAAAGATGCACCCTCCTGTTGTGCTCGAACATATAGACCTGTACTAAACATATATCCGAATGTGTAAGGGAAATTGTAAAATGGTACATCTGTAATATAAAAATGAAGTTTTGCAGCCCAGAAATGTGGGTGATACGACGATAATGCACCACAAAAGGCTTCTTGTTGTGCTTCTTCCATAAGTGTACTTAACTCTTGTGCACTAACAAGACCGTTCTTACGAAGATCATAGAACCGCGTTTCGAATAAGAACCGAGCATGAATATTCATAAAGAAAGCTATACTATTCTGGATTTTCTCTTCAAGTAAGGCAAGTTTCTCCTGTGGATCTGTCGCCGCCTTAACCAAAGCATCTGCTACAATCATCTCAGCAAATGTAGAAGCAGTCTCCGCAACATTCATAGCATAATTCTGATTCAGTACATGCAAATCATTCATTAGATGCTGGTGGTAACCGTGACCAAGTTCATGAGCTAGCGTCGAAACATTGGATGCTGTACCTCCAAAAGTCATGAATATTCTAGTTTCTTTACTAACAGAAAGTGCAGTACAGAATCCACCTGGACGTTTACCAGGGCGATCTTCCGCTTCTATCCAACCTTGATCGAAGGCCAACTCAGAGAATTCAGCCAATTTAGGACTGAACTTGCGGAATTGCTTCACAATATCCTCCGCAGCTTCTTGATAGGTTATTTTCCCTGATATATTACCAATTGGTGCTTCAACATCTACCCAACTCAACTTCTCAACACCAAGAATTTTAGCTTTTCTCTCTAAGTACTCAACAAATACCGACTTATTATCAATGATAACATTCCACATGGCATTTAATGTTTGTTGTGACATTCGATTTATCGATAAGGGTTCTTGCAGAATACTATTCCAACCCCGACGATCATATAATTTCAGACGGAAACCTGCCAAATGATTTAATGTATCTGCACAGTAATCCTCTGATTTTGTCCACGCTTCTTCCCATTTGTCGAACATCGACTCTCTTATATCTAGACGAGGATCATGAAGTTTATTCGCTGCTTGCCCTGCAGATAACATTTTAGTTGTACCATCTTCATCGAATGGAATCTGTACATGACTTACAATTGTATCGTAGAATCCCCCCCATCCATGATATCCATCTACAGCTAAATCAAGTGCAAGACTTTCAAGCTCAGGGTTTAACTTCTCACGGGCCTGTTCACGGCTCTCATTAAGAACAAATGATAGTTCAACTAACTCTTCACGTTCCATCCACTGATCCCAAACTTCATCCTCTGTATTACGAAGTAAATGCTCGAACTCGGCACTAACACTCATGAGCTGCGCCTGTAAATTCGTCACTTTACCGGATAATTGAATGGCTTTCTTATCATGCTGGTCCTGAGCTCCAAGACAGGAGACGAAGGAACTAGCTTCAGAGACACGTTCTACACAACTTGCATAGGATGCAATAAATCCATCAAAAACCTTAGTTGCTTGAATATCAACAGGAGCAATGGCATCCTGTATTATTTGCTGAACAGCTGCAATATCCTTTTCTAATTTGCTTAAAAAGTCATTTAATTCTTGTGATGATGATCCACCCGGAAAGATCGACTCCAAATCCCAAGTTAATGATAAATTAGACTTCATAACATATATCCCCTCTCAACTCTATTTTATATTTGAATTGGACTTTCAATAGCGGTATAACTATAATATACGATTGTACTAAGTCATTCTAATATCGGAGGGATCGTACCATGAGACCATTACAAATATCACCAGAGACAGCCATCACTCTATCGAAGAAACTAGGTGTCCCTATTGAGCATCTAATGCATATGCCTCAACATATATTATTACAAAAAATTGCTGAACTCAGCAAAGAAGATGCTCCAAAGTCGACAGATGAGAAGGATCCATCGTGATCCCTTTCCAAAATACTTGGCCATATGACATTATCATGGGTGATGTTTATGTACCTAACTGTCCTTTTTGTGCAATGGATAATGTTCTTCTGCCTATGAAACCAAAGGAACTTCAAGTGATCCATGAGGGAAAGAAAAAACTTCTTGTCTTCCCCTGCTGCAATAATAAGATTAACATCATAGATACCGATAGAGACTACTTATTATGTGATCAACCATTACGTTAACTATCAATAGAAGAAATAGCGCTTAGAGATTATGGCGTGGGCCTAACCTTCCCGACATCTATAACTTCTAAGCGCATATTTAATTCAATTCCTATTGCTTCATCTCATCTGGCAAATCAACTTTTTTGGCTATCATCTGTTCTCTTAATACGGCCCATTGTTCTCTTGAAGCACGAATCATAGAAGCATCCATAATTTTCTTATCATTAATTACTCGTGAGAACCACAATACAGCTTGGTTGAAATCACCCACTCTACGGTTAAGTTCCCCAATTAAATATAACAATCGAGCATTATTAGCTCCAATACCTTCATGCTCATACACTAAGATGTAAGAATCTAAACAGAACCTCAAAAACCGTTGCTCTTGTTCTATATCCCCCTTATAACGATATAACCATGCTATATGATGGAGAATACTCGCAATAAGCCTCTCTGAATCTCCAATGATCTGTGCACATACCAATGCTAACTTATATGTCTCAAGCGCGTTATCCCAATCTCTATGACCATTGAAATCTCGCTCAACCCAACGTGCACTTACCTTCGTCGTTATCTCTTTTCTCTGGTTATCAGTTAACCTCGTAGCCGAATTCTCAGTGGATGCATATCCACATTTAGGGCATACCCTCACCACATAATAATCAGGATTCTCTTCCTTATAATAAGAGCAAAAATCCGCATCATTACGGACCGATTTCTTAAAACTAGTACGTACTCGTGATGATTGAAAATCCTGTTCACAGTGTAAGCAATTAATCTTGATGGAGTATAGGGGTTCTAGAGTGCTCAATATTCTGACTTCCCTTCAATTATGTTCAATGCAAAACTATTTGTCTGATTCAGGAGTATTCACGAAATGATGTGCAGGACCAGAAAGCCGATGTAACACAAAATCTTTTAAGGATTCTTCCACGCCAATATCAGAAAGAGCTTCGCCCATACATTTGAGCCAAGCTACACCATGTTGTTCTGTTATTGGAAAAGGTAGATGTCGAGCTCGCATCATGGGATGTCCGAATTGATCTGAATATAGAGAAGGCCCTCCGAAAAATTGACTCAAAAACATATATTGTTTCTCTTTAACAGGGTTAATATCCGCTGGAAATAAAGGACTAAGCAATGGATCTTTCTGTACCTTCGGATAAAAAGATTCAACTAATGCGCGTAAGGCTTGTTCGCCTCCGAGATTATCATAAATGCTTTGATTAGAATTCATTTGAAATCACCTACTTTCAATTCATAAACACTTCACTAAATTATAGTATAACAAAGTATACCAAACAAGCATAAACGCCTTCGGTGTCCTTATAAGGACGGTAAGTGTTTAAGCGAGAAATATAAGACATAAAGTATAGCGTAAAACTTGTACTTTCTTATATTTAAATAAATAAAGGCGCTAAACGTCTTTCTGTTTAGCCCCTTGTGTTAAGTTAATAACTTCTCCAATCCTCTTCACCTGAACGGTTTAATGAGGCTCGAATGACATACACGAAAGCACAGACGATAATACCGGCAACAACTCCCATGATCTCATCACTCCATCCAAATCATATATTCCTATAAAATATAAGCGTCAATATAATCATTTTAACACAGAAATACAAATATTACACGGGCTATGTAACCGCTTACTATAGATTATTGGTAATGTTTGTCCTACATATGTCATAAAATTAGGTATTACAGAAGGAATTGTTCTCTATAGGTCAGGAGGCGCAATTGTTGAGTATTAAATCCTACTTTGGAGCTCCACTTTTTATTTTCGGGTTGTTAGCACTAAGTATCCTTATGTTTATTTTTCCCAATGCGTATTTAGAAGCTGCCTTGCGAGGAATGGTTATTTGGTGGGATGTGCTATTTCCCTCACTCTTTCCTTTTTTCATCATATCAGAAGTTTTACTTGGTTTTGGTATCGTTCATCTGATCGGAACACTTCTTGATCCTTTAATGAGACCTATCTTTCGTATACCTGGAAGTGGTGGATTCGTTGCAGCCATGGGTTATGTATCTGGCTACCCGATTGGTGCTAAATTAACCGCTCAATTATGGGAACAAAAGATGATCAACCGTGATGAAGGTGAACGTCTGGTCGCTTTTACAACATCCTCCGATCCTATATTTTTAATTGGTGCAGTCTCCATTGGTTTTTTTCATAATCCACTTATTGTTCCGATCCTAGCAATCGCTCATTATGGTGGAGGTTTTCTCGTAGGTATCCTTATGCGGTTTCACGGTGAACCTACCGTCCAAGAATCAGTATTAACTTCTTCAGTACCTTCTAAGCTTCACAGAAACCGTCTGATAGAAGCATTTAGAGCTATGCATGCTGCAAGAATAAATGATGGCAGAAATATAGGTGAATTATTCCGACAAGCTATACTGTCATCTTTACAGCTTATGGTCGTTGTTGGTGGACTTGTTGTGTTTTTTTCAGTATTTCTAGAACTTCTTACTCAAGCTGGCATTATGAAGTGGTTATATCTGGTCATTGAAAAGTCTCTTTCGATTGTGAACATGCCCCCTGCACTTTCTCAATCCTTAGTTGGAGGAACCTTTGAGGTGACCTTAGGCGCACGTTTCGCTGGCCAACCTATTACTTACATTCCATTGTCATTTAAAGTTGCTGCAGCTGCCTTTATTCTCTCTTGGGGTGGACTATCTGTTCATGCACAGATTGCGAGTATACTTCATTCCACTAATATCCGTTACTGGCCTTTTCTAGTCGCTCGTTTAGCTCATGGAATTATCGCTGCGTGCATTGTTAAATTACTTTGGGAACCACTAGCTGGAGGGATTGAGGCACATAGTACGATCTTCCTTACTGAGTTATCAACTCGACCACAACCCTTCATTTATTCGCCTGAAGGATATATAAATCTCATTGGCATTAATTTCATAATTCTCTTAGCTATGATCATCTTTGCAATGATTTGCTGGAACATTAAGTTATTGTGGTCACGTTGTCGGCGATTATTTGATAAATGAACCATTGTGTTCTGTCCAGTTATTGATTATGATCGATATATTAAACATATAACAAAGGAGCTTATCACCCTTGAGATACTATGTTCTGGACCGTGGGGATCAATTGTCTGCTGAATTAGCAGAGCAATTCCACCAACTTGCGGCACAGCGCCATTTTGTAATCGATGCAGTATCACCTGAAATTGTCATATCTATAGGTGGTGACGGCACCATGTTGCATGCCTTTCATACGTTCGTTAATCACATTCCTAATATTGCATTTGTAGGTGTACATACAGGTCATTTAGGATTTTACTCTGACTGGAAATCAGACGAACTAGCTCAATTAATTGAACTTATGAGTCATGATTTCATATCTGCTGAGAACACAGCTCGAATCGTCAAATATCCTCTCTTAGAGCTAACTATTCATAAGAAATCAGGAACTACGACTCACGTAGCACTGAATGAGTTCACACTTAAAGGTGTATATGGGACGCTTGTAGCTCAAATTGATATCAATCAGGCTAGCTTTGAAATGTTCAGGGGTGATGGTATTTGTGTCTCGACTCCTTCCGGAAGCACCGCCTACAACAAAAGTCTTGGAGGTGCTATGGTTCATCCATCTATAGAGGCCATACAAATTGCCGAGATAGCTTCCATAAATAATCGCGTTTACCGCACGATGGGCGCACCGCTCTTACTTCCCAAACACCATGAATGTAATATTTACCCCAATCAAGACCAGCGTTTGTTAATTACGATTGATCATATTGTTCTACCCGTCGATGATTTAATATCAGTTAGCTGCAAAGTTTCAGAACAAAAAATCAGTTTTGCTAGATATCGTCCTTATCCTTTTTGGGATCGTGTAAAATCAGCTTTCCTACGTTAAACAATACTTATCCATACACAAAAAAGCAGCACTTCTGTTAAGTGCTGCTTTTTTCTTCTTCCTTATGTTCCTTCTGTTCCTTTTGTACCTTGTGTTCTTTTTGTTCCTTTGGTTGTGATTCTCGACTCTTCTCGAGCACAAAATATGCACATCCAAAATTACAATATTCATTAATATAATCCACTATGCTAGAAAAGGTAGATTCCTTCGTTGCCTTAGGATGACCATCACGATAAAATCCCTTCAAGCGTAATTGGTTATATCCCCAATCACCAATAATATAATCATATCTTTCCAGCACATCACTATACCGATCACGGAAGGCTTCTGGGTTCCAACCATCTTTATGATCTTTCAAAATTTCATAATTCTTACCACCTGCAAGTATCAAACCCATTTCCCCTGCCTTTCCTGATGAGTAACCACACATCTTTAATGTTGAGAAGCTGATTTCACTTGTTCATGCGCATGATAAGAGCTCCGAACAAGTGGGGCTGATTCAACATGACTAAAGCCCCTTTTCAATCCTTCCTCTTTCAATTTCGCAAAATCCTCAGGTGGGATATATTTCACCACATCCAAGTGCTTCGATGAAGGTTGTAAGTATTGTCCTAGTGTCAGAATATTACAATCGACTTCTCGCAAATCGTCCATAGATTGCAAAATTTCATCCCATTCTTCCCCAAGACCAAGCATCATGCTTGACTTCGTTGGAATATTTGGCTGTAATACCTTTGCATTCTTCAATAGTTCCATAGATCGGCGATATTTTGCTTTGGCACGTACACGATCGGATAAACGTTCTACTGTCTCAATATTGTGATTCAGTATATCTGGTTTCGCATCCATCACAATCTTCAAGGCATCCGGGTTTCCGAGGAAATCTGGAATTAATACCTCCACACTGCAGAGAGGTAGCCGTTTACGAACTGCATGTATACTTGCTGCAAAAATAGACGCTCCTCCATCTTGCAAGTCATCACGCGCTACACTTGTAATGACACAGTGTTGCAAATTCATACTTTCAGCAGCATCTGCCACACGTTCCGGCTCATCTAAATCTAATTCCGTCGGCATACCTGTATTAACGGCACAAAACCGACAAGCACGCGTGCAAACATCCCCTAATATCATAAATGTTGCGGTACGATTAGCCCAACATTCATAGATATTCGGACAACGCGCTTCTTCGCACACGGTATGCAGAGTCTTGGAGCGCATCATACTCTTTATTTCCTGATAGTTATCTCCAGTTGTTAATTTGATTCGTATCCAATCTGGTTTCGGTTCCTTAGTGGTACTTCGGGACATGTAGTATCGACCTTTCCTAAAGGATGAAATGCTCGTCAATTAGTTTCTGGATGTTAGTCTATGATAACTTAGTATATCACTTAATTTAGTCAAATACCTCATTTTCAAAATTCAATAAAAGTTTGGATAAAATAACTCTTATTGATTCACCCTAAGGATATCTACTGCTATTGTTTCGAACGTAATGATGTGAAGTCGTTTTGATAAATTAAGGAGGTACACTGATGTTTTCGCTACGCTCACACAAAAATATCCAATTATACAGATGGATTAGTATCTCAGTTGCTACCATCCTAACTTTGTATTGCGGGTCATCCGCGTATGCGTATGAGACCCCAGAGATATCTAAAAAGAGCATATTACCACAAAATATGGATGTCAATTCTGCACGAAAAATTCTCTATGAGAAAATAAGTGCCGTAACACAAATTCCTTGGTATCGTATTGCCGCGATTGATCAATATGAACGAACTTTAACTATCGCTCACCCCAAAGACCGAGCACATCCTTTTAGAGTTAGTGGGATATATATGTCCTCACCCGCTTGGGCTGGGGCACTCAATCCAGATCAATTCGATAATAATCCCATATCGATCTCGATATTTGGTGGATTAGGAAGAGATGGATCTGGTGATCAACTTGCTGATATGAATAATGATATGGATTTGCTGTATAGCATGGCTAGCTACTTACTTCAATATGGTCAATCCCAGAATGATTTCAGCATTGCTTTATGGGAATACTATCATAATAGCCGAGCTGTTCAACGAATCCAACAATTCGCTAAATTATACGAGCAATTCAGTATTCCTGAGTTAACACATCATGCCTTTCCCCTTCCACTAAACAGTCATTATTCATATCGCAGCACCTGGGGTAGTGGTCGTAACTGGGGTGGATTTCGTATTCATGAAGGAACAGATCTCTTTGCACATCATGGTGTTCCAGTCCGAAGCACTAGCTATGGCGTCATAGAACTGAAGGGTTGGAATTCATTCGGAGGATGGCGAGTTGGAATTCGGGATATTAACAATCATTATCACTACTATGCCCATCTCATGGGTTATGAAAAAGGGTTGCAACCTGGTGATATAGTCACGGCTGGACAAGTGATTGGTTATGTAGGCAGTTCAGGTTACGGAAAACCAGGAACACAAGGTAAATTCCCTCCACATCTACATTATGGGATCTATCGCGATAGTGGACTTATCGAATGGTCATTTGATCCTTATCCACTCCTCCACCGCTGGGAACAAGATGAACGAAAATCACGTAAGCAAGTCAAGAAAGGTACCACTTAATATTAGTGGTATCCTTCTTTTTATGGTTGTTCTAAGTCTGATTGCTCAAGAGCGTCCGTCGTAGCATCCTTTTCTCCTGTTTCTCCCGTGGTATTATCTTCAGCCATTGGAATTGAAATATTCGGAGCGTCTTCGCCATTTCCTCCAACAGCTTGACCTTTCGAGTTGTAATAATACATAGGTACGTCTCCCACCACCAGTAAATAGGATATGGGTATTTCCGTATCTACCACTTCATGTTCCATATCAAAAGGAATGACTACAGCAACGTCAACACTAACATGGATGTAGACTTCCACCAACATCATGTTGATTCCAGCATCACGTTGTCTTGTGGATAACTCAACCTTTGCTGCCCCTTGCGGTTCAATTCTTACTGGAACTGCAGGCCCAAATGAAGCTAATATAGGACTTCCAAGTGCCATCCCAACAGGAATATGTTCTGATAATTGATCGACATTGTTTAATGTATCTTGAACAACTTTAAAGGTATTTGATGTTATTCTCATATGTTCTGCGTAATTTAGCATGAACCCAGATACTTTGCCTTCTGAATCCATCTTCCAATTCACTAACTGCTCGAAATCCTGCCCTTTTGTAACTTGTGAAGTTATCGCCTCATTTATTGCTTCAGTTGCAATTTGCTTCACTCTGATCTTAGCTAAATGCATAATTGGAGGTTTTAAATTACGATCAACATAAGCAAATCCCTGAGTTAATACAATTAAAAAAATAAGTACTCCTACAAGCCAAAGTCTCATCCTACTTTTAGGTTTACTGCTACGTTGGCTACTCCACCTCACCTTTCTTCTCATGATTAACCTCCTATTGCCTGCAATCATTCTCAATACAAGCATATGAAGTAATTATGTAAAAAAGTAGAACATTTCTCCGTGAATCACCAAAAAGACTGGCATTCCACGGATAACCCTTGGAGACACCAGTCTTTTCATATGAAAACTATTCCTAGTGCACTTTCACTTTAACCAATTTCGAACGTTCAATTCTTTGTGGCATTTCAGGCATTTCATTAACCGAAACAACTTGATCGGATTTCTTCTCTGGCTTTTCCCAGTACTTCTCATTCCCCGGTAAATCATCAAACCATGTAGCTTCCCTCGGACAATCTAGAATCATGAACTTCCCATACTCATCATCTCTAGATTGATGATATTTTAAATAAGCCTTTCCATTTTCAATAGCTAGAATCTCAATTTTTCCAGAAGTATGGCTCATAGAAAGGCGAATTCGTTTACCCAATCCTGAAGTCTTCGCCTTAGCTTCTTCTACAAGATGATAAACTTCCTCTAAAGGTAGAACGAAATCAAGGTTGCCTGCAACTGGGCGATTAATAAAGAAATAATAGGGTGTAACACCGGCCCAAGATAATTGGTCAAGAAGTTCCGCAAGTACATCAGAATTGTCATTAATGCCACGTAAAATAGGAGTTTGGTTCACAATAACCGCTCCTGCTTGATGTAACGCCTCAAACCCCCGTTTTGCTTCAGGCGTTATTTCACGCGGATGATTTATATGGGCCATGACATAGATACGTTTATCAGTAGTCGAATGCTTCTTTATAAGTTCTAACAATCTCTCATCCTCATAAATCCGCATTGGATTAAATACAGGGATTTTGGAACCTAATCGAATAATTTTGACATGCTCAATCTCACGTAATTGATCTAATATTATTTCTAGCTTTGCCGTTGCAAGGATTAAGCTATCTCCTCCCGTCAACAGTACATTATTAATCTCAGGATGTTTCGCAATGTACTCGATTCCAGGGCTCACATCGGACATAGCCTCTTTCACATCATTACGGAATAACCGCTTCCGGAAGCAATACCGACAATAAGCACCACATACCTCAGATACAATTAATAAAGCCGTCGTTCTATATTTATGCTGACATCCTGGAACAACGTAGTTGGTATCTTCATCGGAAGCATCCCAGCGGCCATACTCTAACAATTCTCCTTCATTCGGAATGACTAATTTCCGGATTGGATCATTTGGGTCCTCCCAATTCACTAGCTTCAAGTAATAATCATTTACACGAAATACGAATTTCTCCGTTATCTGTTTGAGTATCTGACGGTCATGTTCCGGGATTTCCATGATTTTATTAATATCGGTGATATATTTCGGTTGCGGCATATGACTCCTCCTAGAAAATAGATTGGTGGTCGTTACATTTGTCCCTCCTTTTCCTTTTAAAAATAAAAATGACCCATCCCCAACTCGAATAGTGAAAAAAACTTCACCTCGGTTGGATATCGGGTCATAAAGACGCAAAAAGACCCGATAACGGGTCATTAGTAAAAATGTTAATAGAGAATTTGACCCATCTACTACTGACGAGGTTAGCTGTCGGGCTCGGGAAAGATGGTTCCCTACAATATGAATTGATTCGCCCCAAAAAAATGGTTCCCCCGCTTCTCAGCATATGCTGAAAATTAAGCGTAACTTTATATTACATAAATAATACCTATTAGTCAATTAATGGATAACAGTCTATCCTATTTACTGCGGTAATGTCGTTGTCTCATAACCTCGAACATCAACACAGAGGATGCCATACCTACGTTAAGTGACTCCGCTTGTCCCCTCATAGGAATTATCAAGGAATCATCCACCAACTTCTTAACAGGCTCTGACACACCCTGCGCCTCATTACCTACAAGTAGCCACGTGGTTGCAGAGAAATCATATTCATAACATGTATACTCGGCTTGCAGACTCGTACTCACTAGTCTAGCCCCACTTTGTTTAGCTTGAGGTAATATTTCTAATAACTGCCCCTCAACTACAGGCAAATGAAAAAATGACCCCATCGTTGACCGAATAGTCTTAGGATTGTACAGATCTGCACAACCATGACCCAGAATAACACCATCCGCTCCAGCCGCGTCTGCGCTGCGAATAATCGTACCTACATTCCCAGGATCTTGTACGTTATCAAGAACCATCACTAAGCTATTCTTGATGGAAAGTAACTGTTCTAGATCTACAGACTGTTTACGAACAACCGCAAATACCGGTTGAGGTGTTACAGTATCTGTGCATTTTCCAATGATCGCAGAAGATACACCAATCCATTCGGCATCATTAGAACTCACTTGTTTCAATTCGCTAGGTATACCCTTATCCATATCGTAAGCAATACACTCTATATTGGCTCCAGACTGCAATGCTTCCAGTACTAAATGGACGCCTTCTACAACAAATTTGTTATTACGATCTCGATGCTTCTTTTCCAGCAATTGTGCCCATTCTTTAACTCGTGTATTGCTTAGGGATGTAATGTCCATCTTATACCATCCTTATCCTATACCTATTTATTCGGAAAATGCCAATTCTAATTTAATCAAATCATCTTTTTGTCCTAAAATAACAAGTACATCTTCTTTGTCTAACGGTTGATTCGCATTTGGTGAGATATTCATCTTAGCGCCTGTCTTAATAGCCATAACATTACAACCGAATCGAGCACGAACATCTAATTCCTTCAAATTCTTACCGATCATAACATCTGATACTTTCATTTCAACAATACTATAATCATCCGATAACTCGATATAATCTAGAATATTGGGTGAAGTCAAATGATGAGCGACACGAAGTCCCATATCTCGTTCAGGGAATATAACTTTGTCTGCACCAATCTTTTGTAACACTTTCCCATGAAGTTCATTCTGAGCCTTCACAATTAATGTAGGTATCCCTAAGTCCTTCAAGATGAGTGTAGTGAGAATACTGGATTGTATATCTTGGCCAATAGCAACAACCACAACTTCAAAATTACGGATCCCAAGAGCGCGTAATGCATCTTCATCTGTTGAATTAGCGGACACCGCATGGGTGACAATATTCGATATTTCTTGAATACGCTGTTCATTAGAATCAATGGCTAGAACATCAAATCCCATATCAGTTAGTGCCGTTGCGACACTAGAACCAAATCTCCCCATACCAATGATGGCGTACTGTTTTTTTGCCATTGCAAGACCTCCGAATGTTCAATGATATTCAATGATTATAGCATATTGATCTTCAAACTTGTATTTCATCGAGATATCAAGGGTATATTAACGATGACTTCAATTAAGTGGAGGAGATAATATGCCGATAGTACTTGACCTGAGACAAGCAATTATTCACAAAGTTCACAACAAGAACGATGCTGAACTACGTCAAATGATTGAAGGTTCTGTAGATGGCCCCGAAGCGGCATTACCAGGACTTGGAGCGATTTTCGAAATGATCTGGAAGAATATTGACCCCACGCAACAGGATGACCTCATTCAAGTTGCACAAGATCATCTTAAATCTGTTACACCTGTCTCATTATCATGAAACTGCTCGCTCATGAAATGAACATGATCACAATGGACAACAAATGATTACTAAAATCCCCCTAACCTTAATTAAAGTTAGGGGGATTTTAGTATATCTCTTAAGGTGCAATTTCTAGAAACTTAGCGGTTGGATTCTTTTCCATAGCCGTCCGCATGGCATATTCATTTTCAAATAGCACAACATAGTTTCCCTTTTTATCTTGTACAAGAGTCGAATTTATGCGGAATTTACTAGCATCGAGATTCTCGTCAATAATCCATCTTGCGAATTGATACTGCATTCGTTGAAGTTGTACATCTACACCATATTCACCCTTCATTCGATATTCAAACACTTCGAATTGAAGCTGACCAACAACTCCAAGAATCGTATCATCAAAACTCACAGTTTTGAAAACTTGAATCGTACCTTCTTCTGTTAATTGGTCGATTCCTTTCTGGTATTGCTTATGTTTAAGTGCACTCTTAACTGTAACCTTAGCAAATATTTCAGGAGAGAATGTTGGAAGTTCTTCAAACACCATATCACTGTCTTGACTTATAGAGTCACCAATTCGGAATATACCCGGATCAAATAATCCTATAATATCTCCAGGATATGCTTCCTCGACGATGTCACGATCCTGAGCAAGAAACTGTTGTGGCTGAGACAACTTAATTTCTTTACCTACACGGATATGTTTAACTGACATACCACGGCGAAATGTCCCCGAGACGATTCGTAAGAAAGCGATTCTATCTCGATGAGCAGGATTCATATTTGCCTGAATTTTAAATACATATCCCGAGAATTTCTCATTAGTAGGTTGTACTAGCCCCCCACTACTTCGGCGTGGCTCTGGCTTAGGAGCCAACTGTAAGAAATTTTCTAGGAATGTCTGTACTCCAAAGTTATTAATCGCACTACCAAAGAATAAAGGTGTCAATTCACCACTATTCACCTTTTCAAGATCAAATGGATCACCCGCTACATCAAGTAGTTCTAAATCCTGACAAAGCTGATCATGCAAGTACTCCCCAGCCATCTCGCGAATGATAGGATCACGGTAGCCATCCACCTTCTGAACTTTAATGACGGAATGATCGTCTCCTTGAAATAGTTCAACTTGATTCTTCATGCGATCATACACTCCACATAAATCACGACCTGTACCAATCGGCCAGTTCATAGGAACCGAACGAATTCCAAGAACTTGTTCTAACTCTTCCATAAGTTCAAATGGACTACGACCTTCTCGATCTAACTTATTAATGAACGTGAAGATTGGAATACCTCTTTGTGCGCATACTTGAAATAGTTTAACAGTCTGTTGCTCCACACCCTTAGCTACGTCAATTAACATCACTGCGCTATCGGCAGCGGTTAAAGTTCGATAGGTGTCCTCGCTAAAATCTTGGTGACCAGGTGTATCCAAAATGTTAATTCGATGTCCATTATAATCAAATTGCATAACAGAAGATGTTACCGAGATTCCACGTTGCTTCTCAATCTCCATCCAGTCACTTGTCGCGTGCTTACTCGCTTTACGGGCTTTTACGGTACCCGCTAGACGAATCGCACCACCGAACAGTAGTAATTTCTCTGTTAAAGTTGTTTTACCAGCATCCGGATGGGAAATAATCGCAAAAGTTCTGCGTTTATCCACTTCCTTCTGCAAAGTTGCATCTATTGCTTCGTTCATTTCACATTTCCCTTCATCTCTAAAGTCATGTCTATTATTGTACCACATTTTCCATGCAAATCATCCTCATGCAACCCTGCATGAGGATGAAAATTTTACAGACAATTAATTATACTTTTGCCATACTACATTATCTTCATCTTGACCATTAACAGGCCACCAATGGAACCCATCCTTTGCAAGTAGCTCATCTGCTTCTTTAGGTCCCCAAGAACCTGCTGGATAAGTCGATAATTTACTTGGTTCATCTGCCCAAGCCTTAGCTATATGATCAACAAATGACCAAGCGGATGCCACTTCATCCCAACGTGTGAAATAAGTCGATTCACCTCGTGCAGCATCATGTAATAGACGTTCATATGCTTCTGGAGAATTAATACCAACCATACAACTTTGGCAGAAATCCATTGCAACCGGTTGAATATCGTTCTCAGACCCCGGCTTCTTCGCATTGATCTTAACATAAATCCCTTCCATAGGATTAACACGAATAACCAATAGGTTTGGTTCAAGTTTATGTTTCTGACCTAAATACACATTCGTTGGCATACTACGGAATTCTACTACGATTTCTGTTGTTTTCACTGGAAGTCTCTTCCCAGTTCTAATATAGAATGGAACCCCAGCCCAACGGAAGTTATCTACAAATAGACGAGTAGCGAAGTATGTCTCCGTATTTGAATTTGGATCTACCTTGTCTTCATCGCGATATGCAGGTAAATCTTGTCCACGGGCACTTCCTTTGATATATTGTCCACGAATCACATTTTCCTCTACTTCATCATTCGTCTTATATGGTCGAAGTGAACGTAGTACCTTCACCTTCTCATCACGTATATCCTCGGGCAACAAGCGACTTGGTGGCTCCATAGCAATCATAGCTAACGTTTGGAGCATATGGTTTTGTCCCATATCCTTCAAAGCTCCTGCATGATCATAATAGCCTCCACGCTCTTCAACACCCACAGTTTCACTTAATGTGATTTGTATGTTAGCGATGTGCATGTTATTCCATAACGGTTCGAAGAAAGCGTTCGAGAAACGGATAACCTCGATATTCTGTACCATTTCTTTACCCAAATAATGATCGATTCGATAAATTTCTTCTTCTTCAAATACCTGGCGGATTTGTTCATTTAGCTTTTCAGCTGATTTCAAATCATATCCGAAAGGTTTCTCAATGACAAGGCGATTCCATCCTGGTCCTTCCAGCATGCCACCTTTTTCTAGATTGAAAGATACATTTCCGAATAATTCTGGTGCCAATGCTAAATAAAACATGCGATTACCAGGAATATTATATCGTTCTTCTATTTTTTCAGTTTGTTCTTTTAATTCACGGAATCCGTTTACATCGTTGATATCCAAAGATTTATATTCGAAATGTTGAGCAAACACTCGCCATTCTTCATTATCCTCTGTTTTATAGCGGCAAAATTCCCGAATAGATTGATAAACATCTTCTCTGAATTCTTCTTGTGAACGCGAACGACGGGCCACACCAATCACTGCGAAATCTTCTTTCAATTTACCTTCACGATATAAACTATAAATTGCAGGGAATAGCTTTCTTCTTGCTAAATCTCCGGTTGCTCCAAAAAGGAAAAATACTGCACTAGGGTTCTGCAATTCTTCAAGATTAAAGTTCTCAGCCATGGCTCCTCATTCTTTCTATGTAATTTATTTAGTATATTTTATGCATTATATCACTTACACCTTTGTATTAAAACGGGTAAAATGATGTGATGCTATTTTAACATATTGTTAGTTAGGATGCCATCTTATTCCTTATGAATTTACTGAGATTAATTTTACTTTAAGAATAATGGATTCAAAATTCAATTGTGATCACTGGAAATCCTATTGTTATGCGATTTATACCTAACATCTCATCCCGATGGACCGCAGTTTGAAAATCAATATAATTTTCTCCACTAACAAGATTAAATCCAAGTGTTGGAGCACGATACGAATGACTAATGGTCATATCATCTTTGTAACTTTCGACTTTATTAAAATCTATATTACGATGTAACTGTGCTTCTACCTCTTTCATTATTTCCTCAGTTGACAGTTCCCCATCTACACTTCCCTGAACTGAAGCATTCCATTCAACATCTAGATTCGATAAATGCGTTTTTATCTTTTCATGTAAACTTATGAGCGATTTCTCATTCGTAGAATCAGAGCATTCTAATGTCACCATCATGTAACCCCTATCTTCTGTGATCACTTGCCAGTTAAATATAACATTAATACCTTCAATATCAGTATTTGATCTGTAGGTTATGTATTCTGTATTGGATACAAGCTCTGGCATAGAGACCCTGATATTCGAAGCCAACTCCTGTGCCGCTTCTATAGGGCTCTTCTTTCCATTAGTTCTCCATTCCCCTTGCCATTTAACGACAATTGTGAGGGGTGAATCTACCAATTCATGTCCCCATTGAATTAAATCTTCAAGTCGATTGTCCTCATGATTTCCTTGCTGATCTTTGAATGTATTCATTCCAACACCAATAAGCATGACAGAAATACATAATACCAACAAAATGATTTTATTGATTCCAATTTTATTAATCATCACTATCAACTCCTATCTATCGATTCCAAATCTATGAATCTATTAGATAGAATAACCCTTTTATTCTTCTTTTATACCTGATGAACGAACAAGAACCCCTGAACCTAGTCTACCAAGGCTCATGGGTTCTCTGAATTCATTATATATTAAGTCTTACTCTGTCAGTCCATTCTTATAGGCATAAATTGCAGCCTGTGTCCGATCATCAACATTTAATTTAGACAAAATGTTCGTTACATGAAATTTAACTGTTTTGATACCTATGATTAGTTCGTCCGCAATTTCTTGGTTCGAATTCCCCTTAGCCATCAATCGCAGTACTTCCATCTCTCTCTCGGTTAGTTCTTTATGAGCAGCTGGTTCATTCTGAGGGTGGCGTATCCGATTCATCATTTTGGATGCTACTTGGGACTCTAATACTGATTGGCCACGGGCTGCTGCCCGGATCGCTTCAGCAATCTCATTGGCTCTTGAGGTCTTTAGCAAGTAACTAAATGCACCAGCTTCGATAACGGGATACATTTTCTCATCATCTAAGTAACTCGTTAAGACGATCACTTTGCAATCAGGGAATAACTTCAATAATTCACGAGTCGTCTCAATTCCATCCATTCCTTCCATGACAAGATCCATCAATACCACATCTGGTTTATACTCCCTAGCTAGTCTGATTCCTTCTTCTCCACTACCTGCTTCTCCTACTACTTCAATACCTTCTTCTGTTCCTAATACGGCTGCTAGACCAATTCTCACCATCTCATGATCGTCCACCAGCAGTACTTTAATCAGTTGTTCGTTCTCCATGAGTCTCTTCCCCCGTATCTTCATGAACTATAGGTATTGTAATTTCAATTCGTGTTCCTTTATTCACCGCTGTCATAAATTGAATCGAACCACCGATCTCTGTTACACGTTCTTTCATATTAGACAAACCATAAGATACCTGCTTCTTATCATCTAATTCAAAACCAACGCCATCATCACGAATGACAAGCTTTACGGTATCCTGTTTCTGATGAATACGAATTTCCATTTTATTCGCCTTTGAATGACGAAGTGTATTCGACATGGCCTCTTGTATAATTCGAAATAAATGGTTCTCAATGCCTTTCATTAAATGAATTCCTTTATCCATTTCAAAGTCAATCTCCATTGGAACCTTTACCTTAAACTCATTAACTAATTCTATCAGACCTTGTTCTAAAGGTTTTCCTTCTAAGTATACAGGTCGCAAGTGAAGTAATAATGCTCGCATCTCTGATTGAGCAACCGCAGACATTTCTTCAATTAAAGTAACCTGCCGCTTTGCTTTTTCGAAATCCTTATCCAACGTTCTACCAACGGCCGTTGCGGTCATAGAAATTGCAAACAATTGTTGTGACACAGCATCGTGTAATTCCCGTGCTAGCCGTTGTCGCTCTTCTACTATTGCTGAGACTCTAGCTTGTTCTGCTAATTGTGCATTATGAGTAGATAGCTTTTGCAGTGAAGTGACTTGATCCTCCCACTTCTTACTAATACGTCCGAGTTGCTCTGCTAGGCGTCCTACTTCGTCTTCTCCGAGAGAAGGCATAGAACGAGCGACACTCCCCTTTTCCCAGGAAAGTAATGTTACCCGCATGAGATCTAATTTACGCTTCATTCGGTAGCTTTGATAGAACCCTATTATTGCGCCCAGTCCAATAGGAACAAGAATTAACGTAGCTACTGTTTTTATTCCGATATCCCAAGTATCAAATGCAGCTAAATAACCATATGTATACAGCAAATATAATATGATAAGAAGTAGGACAAAAGAAAGAAGGGCTCCTTCGCCCATACTTCTTGATAACATGTTGACAGGTTTCTTGGGTTTCACTAGGTTACCCCTCCTATCCTTAGGTTAATCGTATATCTATATCACCAACGATGTAGGACACTATGAACTTCACTTTATAATCACTCACTGAGTAGTTAGGTGATATCCATGTGAAGCGATTCATCATGCCACTATCCTTTTTACCATCAAAATTAATCGATCCAAATAATACAAATGCTTCGATCTCTACTCCATAGTAGTCAGGTATATCCAAATCTAGATCTCCCATAACACCTTGAAACATAATTACGGTCTCTCTTTCCTCCGGCATTCCAAGGGATAAATCTAGATCACTCTCACCAAGTACATGCCATATACTCATACTTCTTATGACCCATGGCGATTGATCCCAATCAAAGTTAGACATAAAGCTCGTTTTTTGAATAAAACCATCTTCTGTCTGTACCTTCTTAGATTTACCATAGAATAGTCCTAAAGAAATCAAACAAATCGCAACAACGAGTATTAAGTGATCTAACATAATCAGACCAGCACCTATACCAAGGAATATATATCCCTTTTTAATATCACCATTTCGAATTCTATAAATCCCTAATAGTAGTAATAGGAGAGCAACGATGGTAAAGAAGCTGATCCACTTGCCCGAAAGCAAAAGTAATCCAATACCTATCAACCCAATGGCGATGATGCGATTTCTCTTATCCACAGTGTTACCCTCCTTCTTCTATTAGTAGATTTTATCCGTTGTGGAGTTCGAAAAGCCATAGCAGCGTGGAATTGCACACTGTATGGCTTCTCCTTACTTAGCATATCATAATATGATTAATTACGAATACTAATTATTTGTTTTCTTCCTTTGTTACAACAGGCCCATTTAACTTTCCTTTTAAGGCATTTAGTTGTTCTTCTACTTTTAGCTGCTTCTCAGCATCCACCGGACTAGCTAATCCACTATGTGCTGAACGGTAAGGAACTTGCATGACATCAGCTTCAGCTTCTAATTGCATAATCTTTTCTTCCATACGGTGGAACCCAAGAGAGGCACTTCCACTTTCGATAGTATGAATACTACTTACTTGTGACATTTGCTTTTTAGCCTTAGCCATTTGAGCACGCGATACTAATTCGTTACGTTTATTGCGCATCTTGTAAAATTCATCTTTCATTTCATGCAACTGCTGAACAAGTTCCTTCGCTTGAGACTCAGCTTGAATGTGTAATCCTTGGTATTCAGAGTGCTTTTGATCAAAATAAATCTTTTCTTCCAATAACTTACGCGCAACTTCTTCTTGCCCATTCTTCAGAGCTAACTCTGCTTGTGCCTCACGTTGTCCACTCATCTTCACTGCTTCTTCAACACGTTGTTTCATACGACGTTCATTGGCCATCTGTTTAGCAACGGTTACCTCAGCTTCGTGAATTTCTGCCTCCATATCACGTAAATACTGATTCAACATCACAATTGGGTCTTCTACTTTGTCCAATACCTCATTTACCGATGCCTTTGTCATATCTTTAATTCTTTTGAATACTCCCATGTCTTACACTTCTCCCTTCTCGTACTTTGATAGTTTTATTTTTAATTCTTCCACTTCTTTTTTTAATGCTTTCTTCTCAATATCCTTCATCATCTCATCTAAATCAGACGAGTGAGATGAATATCCACTTGAGTTAGAGTTCTTATAATCAGATTCATAAGCAGTATTGTTACTTTGGAAACCACCTTTATTGTATCCACCGGCACCATTTCCATGATTTCCATAACCCGGATTTACGTGTCCATATTGATTAAATGGTGGAACCGATTCTTTTGGGATAATTAATGATGCAACAAAGTATATCCATAATGTGGCGCTACCACTGAAAGGAATACTGATTAGGACAAGAATCCTCAAAAGCGTAGCATCAATGCCCAACGTTTCCGACAGTCCTCCACATAACCCTGTGACCATCTTATCTCTTGTTGAACGGTATAGTTTACTCATGAGGTTACTCCTTTCCGCTATTGTTCAGCTTCTGCTTCAGTCTAGCCATTTCTTGTTCGAGAATTGTAGATACTGATGCACTTGCTTGATCAATAAATTGTTGACCTGCTTTGCGCAATTCCCGTAAACTACGAGCTTCCAATTCCCAATCGGTTATATTATCTTCCAATCGATTGAACATCTTAGGAACATCTTTGCCTCCGAATTCACCCATACGCTGGTTCATTCGTTGTTGTAACCGTAGATTCTCCATCCGTGCAGCATAATACTGACGTTTACTATACACGCTTTGATATTCAAGCTTCAGTTCATTCATTTGATTTTCTAGTTCACGAAGTGATAATCTACTTTCCTCATACAGTACTCCATATTGATCAATCTTCTCTTCATATATAATCTTTTCTTGAAGAGCCAGCTTAGCTAAATCATCTTCTCCTGCTTTGAGAGCCAAAAGTGCCTGATCCTCACGTCTATCCTTCATAGATGATGCTTGATCAACCTGCTGTTTCAATTGTTTTGTATGTGAAGCATATTGTTGATATAGCTTTTCAACTTCATTAATGTCATCACGAGTTGCAATTAAGAATTGGTCAATCAACTTTACTGGGTCCTGACTTTGTTCTAAGCGTTCATTTAAGGTTGCTACTGTGATGTCTCGCATTCGGCGAAAAACACTCATATTCTTATACTCCCTCCATATCAATCTTCATAACTTACTACTAAATTAGTAATTTCTTCTTCTATTCTTAAAAAGCGATATTCCATATATCAGTAATACGATCCCAAGAATAGGCCCAATCAACCAGGCTAACTTACCAATCAAGGACAGAATACCAATCGCAAGAACTATCCAACCTATGAGTACTTTCCCACGACGTATGCCATAATATCCAAGAGCAATTAAAATGATGGGGAATACTAATCCGAGCAACTTACCAAACAACGGTCCAAACAATCCTAGAAGCAACAATGCTCCAATAATAATAAGGACCGTCGCTAAACCATTTCTTCTTTTATAATCCATCCATTCTCACCGCCTTTCATCTCTTAACCTTATGTACTTATTGTAGGTCAACATTAACATTTCCAAAACAGACCACAGACGGTTTTTTATCCTAGACCTAAGGCGGGGATACACTTAGTCTTAAGGATGGCTTGAACCCAAGCAAAAACGGCTATACAGTCCTTTTTCAAGGACTGTATAGCCGTTTCTGTCGAAATATAAGAAATAGAGTATCAAGAATCAATTTCATAATTACGCAACCCGATTTAGCTGCATCGGCGATTATGAAATTGATTCAAGTGAAACTTATACTTCCTTATATTTATAAAAAAAGGTTTATAAAATTGCTTAGATAAGCAATCCTATAAACCTTTTTCGTTATATACCGGCGAGAGGACTCGAACCTCCACGGTTTCCCTCTCGATTTTGAGTCGAGCGCGTCTGCCATTCCGCCACGCCGGCACATTATAATACTTCAACAATAGTGGTGCGCCCTAAGAGATTCGAACTCCTGGCCTTTTGATTCGTAGTCAAACGCTCTATCCAGCTGAGCTAAGGGCGCAAATACTATAACTTAAATGGTGCGGAAGACCAGACTTGAACTGGTACGATAGTCACCTACCGCAGGATTTTAAGTCCTGTGCGTCTGCCGATTCCGCCACTCCCGCGTAAATAATGGAGGCGCCACCCAGATTTGAACTGGGGATAAAGCTTTTGCAGAGCTGTGCCTTACCACTTGGCTATGGCGCCATGTATAAAATGGAGCGGACGACGGGAATCGAACCCGCGACCCTCGCCTTGGCAAGGCGATGCTCTACCGCTGAGCCACGTCCGCATATAAATGGCTGGGAATATAGGATTTGAACCTATGCATGACGGAGTCAAAGTCCGTTGCCTTACCGCTTGGCTAATTCCCAACAATTTAGAAATAAATGGGGCGACCGATGGGTCTCGAACCCACGAATGCCGGAACCACAATCCGGTGCGTTAACCACTTCGCCACGACCGCCATATTATTATTTATGATACTGATTGAAATGAGATCTAAAATTTAAATAAAATGGGGCGACCGATGGGTCTCGAACCCACGAATGCCGGAACCACAATCCGGTGCGTTAACCACTTCGCCACGACCGCCATATTTAAATTTTGATTTCTTATTGGCAGGGGCAGCAGGAATTGAACCCACACCAACGGTTTTGGAGACCGTTGTTCTACCTTTAAACTATGCCCCTAAAAAGAAATGGTGGAGGCTGATGGATTCGAACCACCGAACTCGTAGAGAGCAGATTTACAGTCTGCCGTGTTTAGCCACTTCACTAAGCCTCCAAATGGTGCCGGCGAGAGGACTTGAACCCCCAACCTACTGATTACAAGTCAGTTGCTCTACCAGTTGAGCTACACCGGCGCACCTATAACAAATCTTTAAAAAACAATGGTGGCTCGGAACGGAATCGAACCGCTGACACGAGGATTTTCAGTCCTCTGCTCTACCGACTGAGCTACCGAGCCATATTTAGAAATAATAATGGCGGAACCGACGGGATTCGAACCCGCGATCTCCTGCGTGACAGGCAGGCATGTTAGGCCAACTACACCACGGTTCCACATAGATTTAATTGGTTGCGGGGGCAGGATTTGAACCTGCGGCCTTCGGGTTATGAGCCCGACGAGCTACCGGGCTGCTCCACCCCGCGTCATTAATTAATATTCATGGTGGAGGCTGAGGGGATCGAACCCCCGACCCTCTGCTTGTAAGGCAGATGCTCTCCCAGCTGAGCTAAGCCTCCATAAGAGATATAATGTTTATCATAACAGATAACTCGAAATTAAATCAAGTATTAATTCAAAAATCTTAATAATAATTGGTGACCCGTAGGGGACTCGAACCCCTGTTACCTCCGTGAAAGGGAGGTGTCTTAACCACTTGACCAACGGGCCTTATGAAAACTTTATGGCGGAGAGAGAGGGATTCGAACCCTCGAGACGCTTGTGGCGCCTACACGATTTCCAATCGTGCTCCTTCGGCCAGCTCGGACACCTCTCCATAATGGCTCCCCGAACAGGACTCGAACCTGTGACAACTCGATTAACAGTCGAGTGCTCTACCAACTGAGCTATCAGGGAATAATCATTACTTTAAAATTTGGTTCATCACAAAAGTGTAAATAAATTTTAAAGCTATCAGATGTTTGATCACCTGAAAACTAGATACGAACGAATCTGCATTGAAACACTTGTCTCCGTAGTTCTTCCTTCGATGCAAAGCGTAACGCTTCCGAAGTTAGTTTTCCTACGGAAAACTTTTAGGATAAGCCCTCGACCGATTAGTATTGGTCAGCTCCGTGCATTACTGCACTTCCACCTCCAACCTATCTACCTCGTAGTCTTCAAGGGGTCTTACTAATTGGGAAATCTCATCTTGAGGGGGGCTTCACGCTTAGATGCTTTCAGCGCTTATCCCGTCCGCACGTAGCTACCCAGCTATGCTCCTGGCGGAACAACTGGTACACCAGAGGTGCGTCCATCCCGGTCCTCTCGTACTAAGGACAGCTCCTCTCAAATTTCCTGCGCCCACGACAGATAGGGACCGAACTGTCTCACGACGTTCTGAACCCAGCTCGCGTACCGCTTTAATGGGCGAACAGCCCAACCCTTGGGACCTACTTCAGCCCCAGGATGCGATGAGCCGACATCGAGGTGCCAAACCTCCCCGTCGATGTGGACTCTTGGGGGAGATAAGCCTGTTATCCCCAGGGTAGCTTTTATCCGTTGAGCGATGGCCCTTCCATGCGGTACCACCGGATCACTAAGCCCGACTTTCGTCCCTGCTCGACTTGTAGGTCTCGCAGTCAAGCTCCCTTCTGCCTTTGCACTCTTCGAATGATTTCCAACCATTCTGAGGGAACCTTGGGGCGCCTCCGTTACTCTTTAGGAGGCGACCGCCCCAGTCAAACTGCCCACCTGACACTGTCCCCGAACCGGTTTACGGTCCTAGGTTAGAACCTAGATACGATCAGGGTGGTATCCCAACGGCGCCTCCATAGAAGCTTGCGCTCCTATTTCTCAGGCTCCCACCTATCCTGTACAAATCGTACCCAAATTCAATATCAAGCTGCAGTAAAGCTCCATGGGGTCTTTCCGTCTTGTCGCGGGTAACCTGCATCTTCACAGGTATTAAAATTTCACCGGATCTCTCGTTGAGACAGCGCCCAAATCGTTACGCCATTCGTGCGGGTCAGAATTTACCTGACAAGGAATTTCGCTACCTTAGGACCGTTATAGTTACGGCCGCCGTTTACTGGGGCTTCGGTTCATAGCTTCGGGTTTCCCCTAACCACTCCCCTTAACCTTCCAGCACCGGGCAGGCGTCAGCCCGTATACTTCGCCTTACGGCTTCGCACAGACCTGTGTTTTTGCTAAACAGTCGCTTGGGCCTTTTCACTGCGGCCCCCTCGTGCTATTCACACTACCGGGGCACCCCTTCTCCCGAAGTTACGGGGTCATTTTGCCGAGTTCCTTAACGAGAGTTCTTCCGCGCGCCTTAGAATTCTCTTCTCGCCTACCTGTGTCGGTTTGCGGTACGGGCACCTTCTCCTGGTTAGAGGCTTTTCTTGGCAGTGTGAGATCATGACCTTCGCTACTATAATTTTCGCTCCCCATCACAGCCCAGCCTATTAGTGTGCGGATTTGCCTACACACAAGCCTCACTGCTTAGACGGACTATTCCATCAGTCCGCGTCACTACCCTGCTGCGTCACCCCATTACTCATAACGGATTACGGTGGTACAGGAATTTCAACCTGTTGTCCATCCACTACGCCTTTCGGCCTCGCGTTAGGTCCCGACTTACCCTGAGAGGACGAGCCTTCCTCAGGAAACCTTGGGCTTTCGGCGGATCAGATTCTCACTGATCTTTTCGTTACTTATACCGGCATTCTCACTTGTATAGTGTCCAGCGCTCCTCACGGTACACCTTCAACCTCTATACAACGCTCCCCTACCCCAGATGCAAAGCATCTAGCCATAGCTTCGGTGGTGTGTTTAGCCCCGTTACATTTTCGGCGCAGAGTCACTCGACCAGTGAGCTATTACGCACTCTTTCAATGGTGGCTGCTTCTAAGCCAACATCCTGGTTGTCTGTGCAACTCCACATCCTTTTCCACTCAACACACACTTGGGGACCTTAGCTGATGGTCTGGGCTGTTTCCCTTTCGACAATGGATCTTAGCACTCACTGTCTGACTCCCGGATATAAGTACATGGCATTCGGAGTTTGACTGAGCTTGGTAACCCTTGCGGGCCCCGCACCCAATCAGTGCTCTACCTCCACGACTCTTCATCCGAGGCTAGCCCTAAAGCTATTTCGGGGAGAACCAGCTATCTCCGAGTTCGATTGGAATTTCTCCGCTACCCCCACCTCATCCCCGCATTTTTCAACATGCGTGGGTTCGGGCCTCCAGTGCGTGTTACCGCACCTTCACCCTGGACAGGGGTAGATCACTCGGTTTCGGGTCTACGTCCACGTACTATATGTCGCCCTATTCAGACTCGCTTTCGCTGCGGCTCCGGCTTCTCACCTTAACCTTGCACGGGAACGTAACTCGCCGGTTCATTCTACAAAAGGCACGCCATCACCCATTAATAGGGCTCTGACTTTTTGTAAGCACACGGTTTCAGGTTCTATTTCACTCCCCTTCCGGGGTGCTTTTCACCTTTCCCTCACGGTACTGTTTCACTATCGGTCGCTAGGGAGTATTTAGCCTTAGCAGATGGTCCTGCTGGATTCATACGGGGTTTCACGTGCCCCGCACTACTCGGGATACGTCTCGGAGAGAACACATTTTCAGCTACAGGGCTTTTACCTTCTATGCCGGGCCTTTCCAGACCTCTTCGCTTAATATATTCCTTTGTAACTCCATGTGAGACGTCCCACAACCCCAAGGAGCAAGCTCCTTGGTTTGGGCTAATCCGCGTTCGCTCGCCGCTACTGACGGAATCACTATTGTTTTCTCTTCCTCAGGGTACTTAGATGTTTCAGTTCCCCTGGTCTGTCTCTACCCACCCTATGTATTCAGGTGGGAGTGACTGCGTATTACCACAGCCGGGTTTCCCCATTCGGACACCCCCGGATCAAAGCTTGCTTACAGCTCCCCGAGGCAGTTTCGTTGTTCGCCACGTCCTTCATCGACTCCTAGCGCCTAGGCATCCTCCGTGTGCTCTTAGTAGCTTAACCTCAATTTTTCTCAAAGAGAAAATATTGTAGCTACTTTTACACTTTGTTTTGTTAACAAGTAACAAAACGTAAATATAAAAGTGATGAATTTGAAATTGATGAAATCCAATTTAAAAATCATCAAGAATGTTTCAACTTGCAAATTCGTTCGTTATCTAGTTTTCAAGGATCAAGTTCCTACCGCTTGTTCAGCGGAAGAATATCATATCATTTCTTCCCTCACCAGTCACCCAGTAAGTATTGGAAAAGATATTACTTTGAAAGATTGCTCTTTCAAAACTGAACACGAGTGAGTGTCGACTTTGCATTGCAAAGTCTATTTACGCCGACTTACATCGGACGCTTTGAATGTTTCCGTTGCAGGAAACGATTCTCCATAGAAAGGAGGTGATCCAGCCGCACCTTCCGATACGGCTACCTTGTTACGACTTCACCCCAATCATCTACCCCACCTTCGGCGGCTGGCTCCCTTGCGGGTTACCCCACCGACTTCGGGTGTTGTAAACTCTCGTGGTGTGACGGGCGGTGTGTACAAGACCCGGGAACGTATTCACCGCGGCATGCTGATCCGCGATTACTAGCAATTCCGACTTCATGTAGGCGGGTTGCAGCCTACAATCCGAACTGAGACCAGCTTTGTTGGGATTGGCTCCACCTCGCGGTTTCGCAGCCCGTTGTACTGGCCATTGTAGTACGTGTGTAGCCCAGGTCATAAGGGGCATGATGATTTGACGTCATCCCCACCTTCCTCCGGTTTGTCACCGGCAGTCTGCTTAGAGTGCCCACCATAATGTGCTGGCAACTAAGCATAAGGGTTGCGCTCGTTGCGGGACTTAACCCAACATCTCACGACACGAGCTGACGACAACCATGCACCACCTGTCTCCTCTGTCCCGAAGGCCGCCACTATCTCTAGTGGATTCAGAGGGATGTCAAGACCTGGTAAGGTTCTTCGCGTTGCTTCGAATTAAACCACATACTCCACTGCTTGTGCGGGTCCCCGTCAATTCCTTTGAGTTTCAGTCTTGCGACCGTACTCCCCAGGCGGAGTGCTTAATGTGTTAACTTCGGCACCAAGGGTATCGAAACCCCTAACACCTAGCACTCATCGTTTACGGCGTGGACTACCAGGGTATCTAATCCTGTTTGCTCCCCACGCTTTCGCGCCTCAGCGTCAGTTACAGCCCAGAGAGTCGCCTTCGCCACTGGTGTTCCTCCACATATCTACGCATTTCACCGCTACACGTGGAATTCCACTCTCCTCTTCTGTACTCAAGTCACCCAGTTTTCAGTGCGACCCAGGGTTGAGCCCTGGAATTAAACACCAAACTTAAATGACCGCCTGCGCGCGCTTTACGCCCAATAATTCCGGACAACGCTTGCCCCCTACGTATTACCGCGGCTGCTGGCACGTAGTTAGCCGGGGCTTTCTTCTCAGGTACCGTCACCTTGAGAGCAGTTACTCTCCCAAGCGTTCTTCCCTGGCAACAGAGCTTTACGATCCGAAAACCTTCATCACTCACGCGGCGTTGCTCCGTCAGACTTTCGTCCATTGCGGAAGATTCCCTACTGCTGCCTCCCGTAGGAGTCTGGGCCGTGTCTCAGTCCCAGTGTGGCCGTTCACCCTCTCAGGTCGGCTACGCATCGTCGCCTTGGTGAGCCGTTACCTCACCAACTAGCTAATGCGCCGCAGGCCCATCTGTAAGTGGCAGATTACTCCGCCTTTCAGTGTCTCCCCAGGAGAGGAAACAAGTTATCCGGTATTAGCTACCGTTTCCGGTAGTTATCCCAGTCTTACAGGCAGGTTACCTACGTGTTACTCACCCGTCCGCCGCTAAGTGATTTGAAAGCAAGCTTTCAAATCACTCCGCTCGACTTGCATGTATTAGGCACGCCGCCAGCGTTCGTCCTGAGCCAGGATCAAACTCTCCATATAAGACCAAACGAAGTTTGGTTGACCGTCATTTAATTGTTCCATATCCTTACAGAGAAGATAATTAAATGGCGATTTAATGAAAAGAGCGATTCGCTCATTTTGAAACAAACTGACGAGAAATTTCTTTCTCTATCAAATGATTTCTCATTTGTTTTGTTCTCACTTTCGTGAAAACCACTCACTCGTTGTTCAGTTTTCAAAGATCAATTTATTTCGTCGTTTGTCGTCAGTTACTCTCGGCGACAACTTCTATAATATATCATACTGTCAGTTCGATTGTCAACAAGTTTTTTTGAACCATTATTTCTTAATGACAATTTAGTTGTTGTGAAGTTTGTCCCGTTTAATGGGGCGAGATATAATTTATCATAGATTCTATTGTTGAGTCAATCTTATTTTTACTAATTTTTAAATCCAAATCATGGTAGCGATTATTAACGAACGAACTAGTCCACCTAGCCACTCTTATTTAGTTAACAATTCAGATTCATATCGTACTATAAAGAATAGCTTGCTTACGATCATTTCCCCCAACGCTCACATTCATCACTTCTTTAATGATTGAACGGTATACCAACTTTCTGAGTACAAGCGGCAACTCGGAACTCACCATTTCCAATTGAGGATGTCGGATTAATTCCTCAATACTCCATGGCTTATTACGACTACCCATAACTTTGATAAGTAGATTCGAACATTCTGCCATTTTAGATAAGACCGAAAATTCACAACCTAACAATACCAATTCAACTCTTTGTTCCACAGATTCTTTGCTCACAGTGAGTTCATTGTATAGTTTATGAACGGCAGTGTTTAATCCTCGAACCTGTTCCCACACATTCAGTTCTGGACGTATTCCACGTTCAACTAATTCAATTTGTGCCCAATGATGAAGAGAATCTGTAACACTATGATAAGCATCCATAATATAACCTTCACTCATATAGCGTTTAGCTTCTAAATATAAGCAGAGGAACTTTGAAAACTCAAAGAACATTTTCTGATCACGTAGTGGCTGCTTAAATTCCTGAAATTCTAAGCGGATATTCGTCAGACGACCATCCATATCCGAAATGATTTGACCCTCAAAAACACACCTCACTAAATCACGTTTCTCGCCGGCCACGAGCATCCCCCTAAGTTCCATATAATTTATACGTAACAATTGACAACGCTTATCCTCGTACATTATATGGTTGATCATTTCACAACTCTGTTCAGATTCTTGTATGACAAGTAACAGAATGTCAAAATCACGAAAAAAGGACCCTTGGAATTTGCTATCACGATGCTCATAGACAAATGCGCCTATACTATTTTCATCGAGTGCGTCCTTATAATGTTCTATCAGTTTAGTAGATTCCACAGTTCCCTCCATGCATCACTTGGCGTAAAATTACTATTTCAGTTATACTATATTTCTACATACACAAAATGAGTTCCTTCTTTAATTTTGAATTATACTATTCTAATAGATTGGGTGATCAACTCTATGAGGTTTAGATCTGCAAAAATAAATTCCTTTCGTACATGGGGACTATTATTAACAATGATTGGTATGGGTCTTATGGTGCTTGGAACAGCAGGTATTGTATTCTGGGGACAAGCTGGCAAAATAGTTGCTGGTATTGGACTAGTTATTGGACTTATTGCAATGGTTGGAAGTATGGGGATTTACTTCTGGGCAGGTATGTTGTCTACGAGTGCAGTCCAACTCCAATGCCCTCAATGTGGTAAATTAACAAAAATGTTAGGTAAAACTGATCGGTGCATGTTCTGTAGAACAATACTCACTCTGGATCCAACAGTGGCAACAATTAATGCTGATGATTTAGAAGAACAACATAGCCACTCATCAAAGTAAGAATTTAATATTCTAAATTGTCAAAAAACTGACTCCTCCTTTTTTAAAAGGGGAGTCAGTTTTTTGTATGACTATAATTAAGATATATGATTTCATTAAACTAGAATATGATATTAGATTTAAGGAGTGATGGTTTGAAGGACCTTCCAAGCATTATCATTTGCAAAACTTCTATTCCAAGAAGCGATTCCACCCAGTTGTAATGACTTCGCTAATTCCACTCTTGACTTTAAAGACACTTCATCTTCGATCCAAATTTTCTTGAGAATATCATCTTCTGTATACTCTACATAGTTCTGCTGCTCAGCCTCAAGATAAGTTGGTGTCAACTTCTTAGTACGAATAATCTCCTCCACCGAGTCCATACTCAATGCTTTGGAGCTAACTTTAGTTTCACCATCCAGTACCTTCTCTGACCATACTCTTGTGTAGAGAGGAATTCCTAAAATAAGCTTCTCAGGAGGTACATTATCCTCATCAATAATACGTTCTAAGGATCTCTCCACCCATGGAAGTGATGCGACAGATCCCGCTTCAGGACTGGATGCCCAATGTTCATCATATGCCATTACAATGAGATAATCAGCCACTTTGCCTAATGCCTCTCGATCAAGAAAAACTGACCACATTTCACTATTAGATTTAGGAGTTACATCTATAGAGACAATAAGTTCCTCTGCCTCGGCTAAAGGCTTCAACTCACGCATAAACTGAGTTATATTATCTCCATCCTTTGTATACACATTCTCGAAATCAATGTTAATTCCATCCAGTTGAAATAAATCTGCATATTGGATCATCTGATTGATTACATTTATTCTACTCTCGAAACTAGACATAGCCTCAGAGGTTAAATCAGGTTCAAAGCTGTTACTTAACAATCCCCATACTTCCATTCCCTGCTCATGAGCCCATTTAACATATTCTAAATCTGCTTGACTTCGCACATTACCTTCGCCATCAACCATACTAAACCATGTAGGACTTACAACATTTACACCTGGTAGTTTACCTATGGAGTCAGGATCAGGTTTGCGCTGATATACGGCTTCCCAGATTAGATTAACAGGCTTGCCCTTCCAGCTTCGTTCTGCTCGAGTTGTTGTAGATTCTGGAGATTCTACTATTCTATCTTCACTCAAAACCACTTTAGTCTTTTGAATATACCCTGTGTAGCCATTATCTAACTGCACGTAATACCATTCATCTTGGCTACTCCATATTCTTAACTCAGTTCCATCGGGAACATCTAAAATTATGGGTGCATGAATGGAACTTTCCACTCGCATAGCTATCGTGCGATCTGGTTTACCCGTCACCACTTTACCCATAGGGATCCTTTCGCCAGCTTCCATCAGCATAACCGCCCCTGAATCGACATCCTCATGAACAGCCACACCATATAGCTCCTTCAATACACTGATAGGTAAATACATGACTCCATCTGATTCTTCTGGAGCAAATCTTAATTCAGTTATTTCATTATTTATCATAGCTTCTGTCTTATCCGCTGTAAGGAGTACTAATTTCTCAGATGTTGTAAGAATGATAGATTCCGTTTCCGCTTCATGCCGAATATAAGGATCTATGACATCTTGTAAAACCGGCAATGGGATCTTTAAATTTTCTTCTGACCCTAGTGCAGAGTATTCCAACATTTCACCTTTTACGAAAATAGGTCTGTCCGCTGCTACCCAATTCGGTTCAACATGTTCCTTATTAGGAAGCACTTGAGTTAATACATAATAACCAGCGAATATAAATATGAACATCATCAATATGATGCTCAATAGCTTTTTCTTCTTCCTATTTCGTTGATGTTTTCTTCTCAATGTAATAAACCTCCGTAAATCATTCATTATCATCTTACAACCATTCCATCAGGAAATGATCAGAATATATTCTTTCTTATTATTCAAAAAAAACATGAAAAATCCTTCTTTAATGAAGGAATCTCATGTTTAAATATGTTGCGACGGTTTAGTGCTCTTTGCAGGTTTCACAGATTCCGTAAAGTTCCAACCTTAAGCCCTTCACATGATAACCTGTTGCTTTTTCCGCCTGGTGCTCAACATCCTTTAACGAAGGATACATAAAATCTTCAATTTTACCACACTGTTCACAAATGACATGATAGTGCTCTGACACATTCGCATCAAATCGACTTGATGCATCCCCATATGTCAATTCACGGACCATTCCTGACTCCATAAACATCTTTAAGTTATTGTAAACCGTCGCTACACTCATGCTAGGAAACTTTGGTTCTAAAGCACGGTATATTTCATCCGCAGTTGGATGAGTCATGGATTCTAGTAAGAAATCTAAAATTGCATGACGTTGGGGTGTGATCCGAACACCAGAAGTTTTTAATTGTTCCAATGCATGTTGGACTCGTGTTCCCATCTAACCCGCCACCTTTTTTTCCATCGTATAGATTAGTATTATTCTTATATTAATATTATTATTCGATAGTTGTCAATAAATTGACTTCTCTATATCGAAATATTTCCAAAAAATAACAATCCTATTAATAATAGTTCACTGATAAATCACTATTCCCATCAATATGAATGAAATAATCCCCTTCACCAATTGTGCCAAATATTTTTTTATTATATATAGTAAAGGCAGGAATCGATGAGCGGATCTCACCAAAGGAAATAACACCATTCAGCTTATAATTCCCCTCCAAAGGCAATTTTAGATCCATGATTCCAACGGCACTATAAATGTCCCAATCTCCTGCAACTTGCTGAGTAATAGCAACTATATTGCCATTAAGCGATTCAGCTTTAAGATTCCTTAAAGGTTGACTTACATAGATATTCCCATTCTTCGTTCTCATGTCAACGTCACCGCCTACACGTATAGCAGAAATATTTCCTAACTGTGTTGTTAAGCGTAGTCTTCCAGTTGTATCAGTCGCCTCCATATTTCCTTGATTAGAGGTAATATCTGCATCGCCAGAAAGCTTGGTGATTCGAACACCACCATTTAGTGTCTTCCCCTTAACATTTCCTAGTACATTTCTGATTTCAAGCTTCCCATTAGCACTTTCTAACTGAATATCTTCTATGGCATTTACATCTTCTAAGATAATATTCCCATTCATTGTCCGAACCTCATAATTAAATCGTCTATCTTCAGGAAGTGACACACTAAGATTCATCCGGGGTTGGCGCTTTCCCGATTGTCCATAGGCTTTCCCTTTGGTTTCAATGTTAATCGTCGTCCCTTCACTTACCTCAACTACGGACTGTTCGAATATATCTTCTACTTCGGGCCCATTAATCTGGTCTACCCAGATTTCAGTTGAAATCTGTATATGATCTATAGGTTCACGGTGCAAATAAATATTCCCATTGGTATTACTGATAATGATATTTTCACTGTCAAAAGTAACAGGAATCATCTGTTCATCTTTGGTGAGATGTTCACCCTCCTGTTCACTGAAGTCAACCGAGGATGCGGTCAAGTTCAGGCTTACCTTATTCCACAACTGTAAATAATGTTCTTGTTGAGTCACAATGAATACACAGGCTGACAAAAGGACTGATAATGACACTCCCTTCAGATCAAGACGAAAGGTAGTCCTTGATACACCACTATGCCTCTTAGAAATTATTAAGATGAAAATGGATTCCAGCCCCCACATTACTGCTATTAAAGGCCACCACTTAAGTATAAGTAGCATATGCTCACTACCCTGAATTATATCTAATATTAACAAGAATCCTGTAGTCACCAATAAGAGGGCAGCTGTATATCTTCCAATACGTATTTTATGTTTTCTGTTCAAGCTCATCCCCCTCTTGTAATCCAATTAACGCTTATAATGAATCACCATTTCTCTAATCCCAATACCAAAACCGAGTAAAACTAATCCAAGCGCTACGGCAATCTCTCCATAAAGTTCAATGAATTCCCCTAACCACATAGGCTTCTGATGGAATAGAATTAGTACTATACCTCCAAGGACAAGCATAATCCCAAAAGAATGTCCCTTCTCACCTGCAAAAGGATGACGTTGTATCTGTTGAGTGCTATCTTCAACTCTCCCCTTGGGAGACCGAATTATTATATAATCTGCCGCTTGTAGGGCATCGAACAAACTATAGAAATACATAATTGGAATAATTAATGCTAAAAGAATTAAAAAGGGCACATTAATATGTATCCCTACCGAAGAGAAATATAAAAGAGCAGAGATATCTAGTATCAATACAAATATAAAAGAAATACCTTTGCGAAACAGACTCAAATAGATATGTCCTAGTCCAGGCATAAGAGCTGCTAATAAACCTGCTGTGAATTTATGTTTACGGGAAAAAAGCCTTCGTGAGCGTTTAGTGGGTTGTTGGTTTTGTTTCTCAACTATGGATGATTGCTGTTGCATGAGGTTCATTTTGAATATCCCACCTTTAATTGAAACTACCTCGTGTATATATAGATCGTATCGCATATTGGTTCCATAGTAACTGGTAAAAATCTGGATACCTTCTATTAACAGACAAAAGCAGGTACCATCCATCATGGAGAATACCTGCTTCGATTACTTATAGCGAACTCAATATTAGGATTTACTCTACCGTTATCATCGTAATCTCTTTTCGACTCCGAACTTTATTAGCTAATCCAAACGAATCAAATTTTTTCTTACTTCTAACTTGTAATGATATTTCAAGTAGCTTTTGTTCAGAGTCTTTCTCAGGGGGCTTAGTACATTCATTAATATTTATCTTTTTGATCGTTAAGCCTTCATCCAATAATAGTTTGGATAGTGAATCGATAAGTTCTGGAGTATCTACAGCTTGAATAGTTAGTAGATGGATTTTATCTCCATTTAAAAATCGTTGTTCAATTTTATTGAAAAGTACTAAAGTCATTAATATAAATATTGTAGTTACAATCGCCGCAAAATGAAACCCTGCACCAACAGAAAGTCCTAATGCAGCTACTACCCAAACGGAGGCAGCTGTAGTTAGTCCCGTTATTGATTTTCCCGTAAATAAAATAGTACCTGCACCTAAGAACCCAATACCAGTAATAACTGAAGCTGCCAATCGAGCTGGATCAATTCGAATATTCGCTTCATTGACGAAATCAGAAAACCCATAAATAGATAACATCATGATTAGAGTCGATCCTAAACAGACAAGAATATGTGTACGAAGTCCTGCTGCACGATTAGATCTTTCTCGTTCCCATCCAATGACTCCACCTAGACCCATTGACAACAATAAGCGAAGGAAAATTTGGAGATCATCAATGATCCATGGATTATTCAATTCAAACACTCCTTAAGAATATGTCTTGAAGCTATCATATGTTATAAATGTCTATGAAATGTGGTTAATTCTATATCAGGTGCTACTTCATACGTATCGAAGGGAATAAAGCCATATTTCAGATAAAGTGTATAGGCTGGGATATTGCGAGTTCCCGTAGAAACAATAAACAATGGAATATCCGAATATTGTTCGAAAATGTATTGAATCATTCTTCCTGCAATTCCCTTACGGAAATGTTCCGGATGGACCATCATACGTGTAATAGTCATCGTTCCAATCGTCTCATTGTTTATTGCTATTGCTGCTTGCAACACACCGTCCTCATTCACTTCACCAAAGAATGTCTCCCCACATTGACTCAACGTATCGATAGTATCTAGTAGCGGAGGAATATCTTTAAAACCAATTTTTTCTGCTTCTAGTCGATAAGCAACTTGCTGAAGGCGCCATATTTGGTGAACAATATCTTCTTCAGACAACGAAAGTCTCATGATCATATTCGATTTCCCACCTTTTCACCTGATAGCGAATTATTATAACCCTCAAGGTAAAAGGACTTGTCACATTTGACAAGCCCTTAGTTCAGAGAATTCCTTAGCGACTTAAGACATCGACAAGCAATTTATTTACCATAGCTGGGTTGGCTTTCCCCTTGCTTTCTTTCATGACCTGACCAACCAAGAATCCGATCGCTTTCTGCTTGCCAGCTTTGTAATCCTCGATAGATTGTGGATTAGCAGCTACAACCTGTTCTACAATCCCCAGGATAGCCCCCTCATCGCTAATCTGTACTAATCCCTGTTCCTCTACAATTTGCTGTGGTAACTTCCCACTTTCTAGCATCTCTTTAAAGACAGTCTTAGCAATTTTATTACTGATCGTTCCTTTTTCGATCAGACCGATCATTTCACCTAAGCCTTGCCCAGTTATTCTCACATCAGACAGTTCAACGTTACTACTATTTAGATACCCTAATAATTCACCCATAATCCAGTTCGATACAGCTTTCGCATCTTGGGTATACTTCAAGCTCTCTTCGAAGAAATCTGCTAAAGGTTTAGACGCTGTAATTACTGCTGCATCATAACTGGGTAGCCCATATTGAGTCGTATATCGCTCTTTACGTGCGTCTGGCAATTCTGGAATAGAAGCACGTATACGTTCTTTCCAAGCATCATCTATAAACAATGTCACGAGATCTGGATCCGGGAAATATCTATAATCGTGTGCTTGTTCTTTACCACGCATGGAAATTGTCTTCCCTTGTCCTTCATCCCATCGTCTTGTTTCCTGTACAACTTCTCCACCATCATCCAAAATTTCAGCTTGACGGAATTGTTCATATTCCATACCCTTCTGTACACCACGGAAAGAGTTCATGTTCTTCAATTCTGCTCTTGTACCAAATTCCTTCTGTCCGTAAGGACGAAGACTGATATTAGCATCACAGCGAAGGGATCCCTCTTCCATTTTGACATCAGACACTTCACAGTATTGCATAATTGCTCTGATCTTCTCAAGATAGGCACGCGCTTCTTCTGGAGAGGAAATATCAGGTTCAGATACAATCTCAACAAGAGGAGTCCCTACACGGTTAAAGTCAACCAATGAAGCATATCCACCATCAATATGAGTTAATTTACCTGCATCTTCTTCTAAGTGAAGACGAGTGATGCCGATCCGTTTGGTCTCTCCATTCACTTCGATATCGATCCAACCATGTTCACCAATGGGTTGGTCATACTGAGATATTTGATACGCTTTTGGTGAATCGGGATAGAAGTAATTCTTACGGTCAAATTTGCTTCTGTCTCCGATAGTACAATTTAATGCCATCGCTGCTTTCATAGCATAGTCCACAGCTTGACGATTCAACACTGGCAATACGCCTGGATGACCAAGACAAATAGGGCAAGTATGAGTATTCGGTGGCGCTCCAAATTCAGTAGAGCAACCACAGAAAATTTTGGAATTCGTATGCAACTCAACATGGACTTCTAGTCCGATCACTGTTTCATATTTACTTGTAGACACGTATTATTCCCTCCTTTTCTTTCTTATTCGGAAACGATCGTAGGACGATTCTTATGGAAATCTGTATGTTGTTCGTAGGCATGTGCTACACGTAGAACCGTAGACTCATCAAATGCCTTACCTATAATTTGCATACCTACAGGTAAGCCTTCTGCAAAACCACAAGGAACACTTACTGCAGGTACACCTGCAAGGCTTACTGGTATCGTTAGAATATCATTCAAATACATCGTAAGCGGATTATCTACTTGTTCACCAAGCTTAAAGGCAGTCGTCGGAGCTGTTGGCCCGATTATAATATCAAAATCTTCAAATACTTGATCGAAATCACGCTTGATCAAAGTACGAACTTTTTGTGCTTTTAAATAATAAGCATCATAGTAACCTGAACTCAAGGCATACGTTCCAAGCATAATCCGGCGTTTCACTTCAGGACCAAATCCTTGGCTACGAGATTCATGGTAAAGATCTAGAAGATTGGCAGGGTTGTCCGAACGAACACCATACCGAACACCATCAAAACGAGCTAAGTTGGAGGATGCCTCAGAAGAAGCCAATAAATAATAAGTAGCCACTGCATATTCGGTATGAGGTAACGAGACTTCCTCCCATGTAGCGCCTAATCCCTCCAACACCTTCAATGCATCCATAACCTTTTCTTTAACAACAGGATCTACACCTTCACCTACATATTCCTTCGGAACAGCAATTCGAAGTCCTTTAATATCACCTGTTAAAGCACTTAGATAATCAGGAATTTCAACATTCGCTGATGTTGAATCCATAGAATCATAACCCGCAATAGCTTGTAAGACATAAGCGGAATCTTCTACATTTTTAGTTATTGGACCTATTTGGTCCAGAGAGGAAGCAAAAGCGACTAAACCAAAACGGGATACTAAACCATATGTTGGTTTTAAGCCTACAACTCCACAATAAGATGCAGGTTGACGGATAGAGCCACCTGTATCAGAACCAAGTGTGAAATAAGCTTCACCTGCTGCTACCGATGCTGCCGAACCTCCACTGGACCCCCCTGGGACATGTTCTAAATTCCACGGATTCCGGACAGGATGAAAGCTAGAATTCTCATTTGATCCACCCATAGCGAATTCATCCATGTTCATTTTACCAAGGATAACTGAATCAGCCTTGCGCAACTTCTTGGTTACTGTAGCATCATATACTGGATTAAAATTACTGAGGAACTGGCTAGCACAAGTTGTACGAAGACCTTCCGTTACAATATTGTCCTTGATGCCAACAGGCAATCCAAACAATAAGCCACGCTCTCCCCCTGCCTTTAATTTATCATCCAGTTTGCGCGCTGTCGCTCTCGCTTGTTCTTCATCAAGTGTAAGATAGGCTCCTACGCGATTGTCACGTTCTTGAATCGTCTTGAATGCCTGATCTACCAAATCCGTAGGAGACAATTCCCCACCATTCATCTTGTTATGTATTTCAGACAATGTATAGTCAAATAGACTCAATCTTGATTCCTCCTTTCAATAATAAGACCCTTATTCTAGTACGGCTGGAACTTTGAATTGTCCAGCTTCTTCTTCTGGTGCATTAGCAAATACCTTTTCTATAGGTAGACTTTCACGTTCTTCATCTTCTCGCATAACATTGCTTAGGTGCAAGACATGTGTAGTAGGTTCTACATTCTCTGTATTTAATCCATCTAATTTCTCTGCATATTGCAAAATCGCATTTAATTGCTCTGTGAATACCAGTTCTTCATCTGCAGTGAGATTAAGTCTGGCGAGCTTTGCTACATGTTGAACATCTTGGTTCGATATATTCATGCGTCTATATTCCTCCCTATTCTTTCTCAAGCAGTTCAAGACTTAAGCCTCAAGCTTCAGGATAATGTTTATAATTATAGGATAGAACTTGTCACAATTCAATCAGAAGCAACCAACAATCATTCTACTTTCCATCCCTACAAGCAGAAACGGCTATGCCGTCCTTTTTCAAGGATGGCAGCCGTCTCTGCCGAAATATAAGAAATAGAGTATCAAGTGAAACTTATACTTTCTTATATTTGCAAAAAGAGTCGGCATATGCCGACTCTTCTTCTATATCCAGGCGCGAAGATTAACCTGCCGAATGAACTCTTCTTGTGACATGGCTTCTGCTGAGATCATTTCACTATCCTCAACAAACTCATTATCACCGTTCATCACACATTTAAACAGTTCTTCATTATATGTCGCTAATGCGTAATCGATCAGCGCTTCTTGAGTCGTACGCTCTACTTCCTGTTGTAAGAGCCTTTCTTCAAGCTCAACATCATTATTAGGTACGAAAAAATTGCGATTTACTTTCGGCACACGAACGACATAATCAAATGCATTATCTGGGTTGCGGTCATAAGCTATAATATAACCATATTCCCCAACTGGAAGGTTCTGTTCAAAGGCGTCATCGACGATTACAATTCTATTCCCAATACTTAGCATCGTCTACCTCCTTGATGTCAATAAGATAATCTTTAGTCTACTAAAAAAAGATAGTGATGTCTACGGTAAGCTATTGGGAGAAACAGCTATTAGTTGGGAAGCCCTCGTCTCTGGAGCAGATGTGATGAACTTAATATAGCTAGGATGATTATTCCTACAGTAAAAAGGCAACACTCAATTGCTGTTGAGGCTGATAGTCCATTTCCAGTCAAAGACTCCGTAGCTAGAGAAATTAACCGAGATGGACTCCAGCTAAACCATCTGGGAAGGATAGCGTTCAAAAGAGAAAGTATCGCTAGGATAGCTAAGGTAACGAAAGCAGCTGCACCTCCTCGTAGAATAGTACTAAAAAAGAGGGTTATTGTAATCCCTAACAGCAGCCAGAGACCATACAATCCAAAGGATATGATACCACTCTTCCAAGATAATTCTCCTATCATTTGATAGATATAATAATATGCTGCCATATATCCAATACCAAAGGCCATAAATAGCGCTGTACATTGAGCAAACCATTTGGACAAAATAATTGAAATAGTAGAAATGGGTCGTACCATAATTAACTCAGCAGTACCCCCATATCGTTCTCCTGATACACTATTCATACCGGCAAGTACAAGTACTAGAATACCTAATGTACTGTATTGGCTTAATACCTGAACCATAACCACTGGTGGAGATGGAAGTTCATAAAGAGCGAACATTTCCTCCGGCACCCCACTGGACATCTTTAGAATGTCTGGCATATAGACGCTCACAACAGGTTGCATAATTCCTAATATTGTAAATACAATAGGAATCCATAGTAGTTTGAAGCTACGGGACATTTCTAGCATTTCTTTTCGATATAATAACCAAGTTCCTCTCATCGCTCATTCACCACCTTTACAAACATATCTTCTAAGGAAGAGCTCCCCACTTCAAATTTCACTAAAGGGATCTTATGATCTGTAGCATCTTTCATGAGCTCATCTCTTGCAGTCTGGAGTTCCTGAACCCATAATTTTGCTATATCCCCTTTAATATCTGCCTCTAATATATAGGGTTTAGTCTTTAAAGAATTTAGCCATAACAATGCACTCGGTTCTCTCTCAACTTGAACAATTACTAGTGGATCGCGATACTCCTCTCTTAACGAAGCAAGAGTTCCCTGCTTGACTAAACGCCCATTCGCCATCACTAGAATATCATCACAAATCTCCTCTGCATCATGAAGAACATGTGTGGAGAATAATACCGTTGTCTCTGATCTCAATTGACGAACCAGCTCGATCACTTCTCTTCTCCCAATGGGATCAAGAGCCGAGACCGGTTCATCCAGTAGTAATAGCTTTGGCTCATGAATAAGGGCTTGTGCTAGGCCAAGACGTTGCTTCATTCCACCAGAGTACCCCGAAATTCGTTTGCTTGCCGCATTTTGTAAACCTACTCTCTCTAAAGCATCCTCTGAACGATTCTGGGCTTGCTTCACTCCCATCCCGCTCAATCCCGCTACGAGATACATATATTCATATCCTGTCATCCAACCATAAAACATAGGCTGCTGGGGTAAATACCCAAGCAACATACGGTAGTCTGAAATTCCACCATGTTCACCAAAAGAAATTTGACCGGAAGTAGGCTGAAGAAGCCTCGCAAGCATGCGTAAAGTCGTTGTCTTCCCTGCGCCGTTGGGACCTAGTAGAGCTACACATTTCCCTTGCTCCAGTTCAAATGTTAACCCTCTGACTGCACTTTCATTACCGTAATTCTTAGTCAGTTCTATCACTTGTAGTAAATCCATTACATATCCTTCCTTCCAACAATAAAGTAAAGTATACTCCCTAGCATATTTCCTATAACAATGATAAGAACCCACATCCACTTGGGGCCACGTACCATTTGGGCTTTAGATAGTGAGATCAAACCGATCACGGCAAGGACAAGCTGTAGAACCAATATAGGTAGAATTAATGTCCAATTTATCATCACATCCATATTACTCATCCTTTCTCTCATATGCTTTCTTACGACGTTCATCTGGTAATCTAACGAAAAATAAATAACTCAATATTGGTATAGGTATCTGAATCAATCCCCATAAACCCCAGAACCAACGCCACTTCCCACGTTTTCCCGCATCCAGAAACATCCAAGTTCCTTGGAACAAAAGAATGGGTACCAGTATAACGATAAGCCAAAGAGGTATCTCCTTAAATTCATTCATTCCACCCCCTCTTTTCTTCGATGAATAATAAAGCGTAATACTAGAACAAAAGCTGCTATAAAACTAAACCCCTGAATGACCCATAAACTCCAAGGTGTCGAGTAAACTAGTAACATACCACTAGCAATCACCACTAACGAGACTAACCAGAACAATACCAATTCAAGTATTGTGAACATTCGCTGCCCTTTCCATCGTTCAGCAATTTGCATTTTCAGTTGTTCCTTGGATGGTACAGAAGGTTGATCCAGCACATGATCCATTCTATCTAAACCTTGACGGAGTTCGATTAAGATGATTTCCTCATCTGTTCTATCCTGATCATTCCAATCCATTGTTAACTCATCTCCTTTCTTAGTTGACGAACCGCATTGGCGACTCTTGATTTAGCGGTTCCCGAGGGAATAAAGAGCATCTCTCCCATTTCCTCATATGTATATCCATAATAGTGCTTTAGCAATACAGCTACGCGATGCTCCGCAGACAATTTCGCTAAGGATTCTAGCACTTGGCTCCATTCCTCATTCCTGCTCTCAAACTGCCACTTTATTCGCCGAATTCCTTGTTCCCTAAAGAGCCAATTCTTCTCTCTCTTTTTCCGACGCATTTGATCAATATATATACGAGTCCCTATCGTTATAAGCCACGAAGAGAATGAGGATGAACCATCGAATTGGTATAATTTCTCCATACATCGAACTATTGTATCTTGAGCAAGATCTTCAGCGGTAACAGGGTCCATCGTAACTTTGACTAGATATTTATATAAAAAGCCATAATGGTCATGGATCAGTTCAGCTAGAACGTTAGCATCTCCCTGCTGTGCAAGTTTAATATTTTTTAATTCCTCTTTCCTCATCTTCTTCACCCTTTTCTTTCAACGACATCTATAGTACGAATAGGTTGGCCCTTTCGTTCATTTCTATATTAAAAAAAATCACAACAAAATAAAGCACGCAAACCGAGATTGATCCTCAGCCTGCGTGCTTTCTATCGTTTGCCTAACATTTAACTAACAACATTGTAACGATTTTGTTATCTTTTGTATAGGTAAATCTTCCAACATGCTACACATACGGGTTGTTGGAGCGTTCATAGCCGATTGTTGTTCGTGGACCATGACCAGGATATACCTTCACTTCATCATTAAATGTAAATAAAGTATTGTGTATCGAATCTAACAGATCTCGTTCTCTTCCACCATAAAGATCGGTGCGTCCAACGCCCAATCGGAATAACACATCTCCCGAGAATAGATCGTTACCACTGAGAAAACTAACACTACCAGGGGAATGACCTGGTGTATGGTACACCGTGAAATGATGCCCTATCAAATTTAACTGCTGACCTCCTGCCAAATCAAATTCAGCAGGCTCAGTCGATAGTGGCGGAGACACCTGTGACCACATCAATGATCCATTCAGCTTTGGACTCGTTAGCCAATCACTTTCTAGCGTATGCAGATAGACTGGGCATCCTTTGAGTTTGCGAATTTCATCTACACCACCCATATGGTCGAAATGAGCATGCGTGAGCAAAATCGCTTCAATATCTAAATTTTGAATTTTTTTGATAAGTGCTCCAGGGTTCATTCCTGGGTCAATGATAATCGCCTTACCTGTTTCTTCATTCGTTAAAAGGTATGCATTCGTCTGTAAGGGACCTAAGGAATAACTATCAATTTTCAACATCACTTTTTTATATTCCCGATATCATTTCACGCAATTCTTTAAGAATAACAGAGCGGAAATCGGATCCTTTCCCATAAGCTTCTACAATTTGTGAGCGAACAATGTCCAGATTGGAAGCATAATCAGAGGCTTCACGATCAGGGTTCTCTTGTTTAAAAGCGATCATATACTTCTGAACATGCTTCGGACGAGGACCCCAATGGCCGAGCACATGACCACCAGTATCTGTGAATATAACTACTGGAACAGATCTTCCACCCATGGTTAGGAATTGGTCCATCACATCTAGATTCTCTTCAAGTATCAATACTTCAGTAGGAATACCTGCAGTTTCTAGTGCATGAAATACGACAGGGATATTACGCACCACATCTCCACACCAGTCAGCCGCAAGAATAAGAACGCGTAAATCATCGCGATGATTCAAACTACCGAAAAATTCACGATCCGAAGGAACATCCCATACGAATTTATCATAATAAGATTGAAACGTTTCTTTATTCTTTTGCATCCCATCCATAAACTGTTGGGGAGAAATCCCCGTTCTTAGTTTGTCTGCTAAATTAGTTTTCATGGTAAGATCCCTCTTTCATTTATGTATTTGGATACCAATATTCACATGCTCCTTACATTCTAACATAGGAAGAGACACATCTTCTACTTGAGCCCAAATACTACGAAGTTGTGTCTTCTGTCTATATTCAAGCATACGTTGTCAAAGGAAGGAGTGAATATATTGTCCCTTAATCACACATCAAAAAAAGATGCACCACTACCTACTCCACGTGGCATTCGAAGAGCTTGTAGTAAAGAGCTTTATCGTACCCTGAAAAGGATGAAGACACATATTCCGGATCCCTTACTCAGGCAAGGCGAAGAATTATATTACCGCAAAGTGATCGGCAACCTTATATGGATTCACGAGAATCATAGCAATCGCAAACTACTCTACCAATGGTGGGAACGAGAAGTTAGTGGTGAGTTATCTTCCCTCTGGGAAGTCGAGCAAGGGAAGCTATGCCATGCTTTTCATGATGCGTTTGGAGGTTGAGTGCGAGTTGCACCTTAATTCGAAGGTAGGAGATCTTTACACACCTTTTCTAAATACGGTGATATTTGTAGAAAATCTCGGAATTCCGTATATTCCTTCCATAGCTGTGCCTGATCTCCGCTTTCCCCTTTAACCGCTCGAATCAGAATATTCTTGGGTGTATGTTCCATGTCTATAAACTCTAATAACTGCGTTCGATAACCCATTAAATCTAGTAATTTTGCACGTACACCATCTGTGGCAAGTGCAGAGAAACGTTCCTTCAATATGCCGTGAGATAACAGTGGGTCTAATATCGGATTCTTCACTTGTGTGAACAACTCATGTTGACAGCAAGGAACCGAGAGAATAACGGAGGCGTTCCAGCGAACTGCTTTTTCTAAAGCAGCATCTGTTGCCGTATCACAAGCATGAAGTGTAACGACCATATCCACCTTGTCTAATTCATCGTATTCGGCAATATCCCCCACAAGAAATTTCAATTGAGTATATTCCAACTTGTCAGCTAATCTATTGCAATGTTCAATAACATCAGTTTTCAGATCCAGTCCAATGACATTCAAGGACCTGTTCTCCTGTATTGCTAAATAATGATATAAAGCAAAAGTTAAATAGGATTTCCCACAACCGAAATCTAAGATCGTGATCGTGCGCCCTTCTGGCAGACTAGGGAGTACATCCTCAACCATCTCTAAAAAACGATTAATCTGTTTAAACTTATCGTATTTGCGAGCTAACACCTTACCCTGTTCATTCATTATTCCTAGTTCAACGAGAAAAGGAATGGGTTGTCCTTCTTCAAGTACATACTGCTTTTTGCGATTATGAGAAAGGTCAATTTCACTTTTGGTTGGTGATTTGGTTAAAATCGACACCTTAAATTTCTTGCTGATTAATATTTGATAATCCGCTTCTGGAGTACAAATCATCCCCTGACGAAAGGTCTGCTCAAAGAGTTCCTTTATCACACGTGTTGCTTCTATTGTTGTTACATTCTTATGAGCAACCTTGTTACTCTCAAAATATGAGAATTGATAATACAATTCATTTTTTAATTCAACCGGCTTTATCTGAACTTTGGTATATGGAATCCCCTCCTTCTTACGCAACTGGCTTAATGTTGCCATAATCATCGTAGAGCTGTTCATTAATTGTTCAATTAGTTTGTGTAATGATTCCAAGAGGGTACATCTCACTTTCTTTAAGTTAATCTATTCTACCTACAACCATACCACTGCAACCATACCACAATTATTTTGATGATCCAAATGACTTCAATTGAATCTTTCGCTTCATTTCCGTGAATCCTTCATCAACCTCGATCCGAGGTAATTCCCCTTGATCCAATCTCTGATCATCCAGTTTCCTAAGTCTTTCATAGAAAGTAAGCCCCTCCTCGGGTTCGATACCTTCTCGCTCTAAGAGACGAAACAATCCATTCTCTGCTTCAGCATAATAACCCTTCTTCTCATGATAGTGGAATAACATCAGCTCTGTTTTAAGCGGTAGACGATATCCATTAATCGCTTGCTTCATGTTCTGGATTTGCTGTGGAAGATTGATCAATTCATTATTAGCACCATGAAAATCCGCAACAAGAGAAAGATGCAATGCTTTCATGAACCTTGTCAAACCTTCATCTGTCTGTCCGAACTCCGAATAGATCTTTCCTTCTTCATATAGAAGGCGTGCTACACTTTGCAGTTTATCAGATTCAACCGTGTCCCTAATCGTGAACATATCTGTAATCTCTTCTGTGGGCAAGGAATTTAATAAATTTGAATTAAGAGGAAACTGCTTACCAAGTAGTTCATCTATTTCCCAAAGAGCTTCTGTATATTTACGTTCCTTTTTTAAATCGAATACTTTAGCGATCATTTGGGTCATTTCCTCAACCATCCTGAGGATATAATCTCTACGAAACATATTCTAGCCTCCGCTCCTTAATCATCCATCACCCAGACTATCTTTAACTAACCTCGATTGTAAGCCATTCACACTAGCAAAGCCAGCACCCATGTAAGGATAAAATTTAAAAAACCGAAGGCTCAATAGCCTTCGGTTAATATTATGGAATAAATATGATATACACATTATTTAGACTTTTCTAAATAAGATATAATATGACCCACCAATTGCTCCGGCGCTTCCATCATACTCATATGTCCTACTCCTGCAATAGTTACTTGTGTTACATTGGGTTTGTCAACAGTAAATATTCGATCAGGAGATATGATCCCATCCTTCTCGCCTGCAACGAGTAACACTGGTAATTCAGTTTCGGATAGAACTTTCCGACGATCCGGCCGTTCACGCATAGCCCCGGTGGCTCCAATCGCTCCCTGTGGAGGAGTTCTGTAACCAATTTCCTTCGCACTATTTATCCATTCTGGGATGGATTGCACATGCTCTGGAGCAAAGAGTGTTGGTACCAAGTTATCAATGAGAGCCGAAACCCCTTGTGTTTGGACCGTGCTTACTGTTAGTAAGCGTTTCTCCTTGACCTCTTCACTATCAGGATAGGCAGTAGAGTGAATAAGACCAAATCCATTCAGACGTGAGGCATATCTCTCGGCGAACGAAAGCGTAATGTATCCACCTAATGAATGGCCTAAAAGCGTCACTTTAGATATTTTCAACTCATCTATTAAATGAACTACATCATCAGCCATTTGTTCAATCGTATATGCTCCCATTGGGGCATCCGTATATCCGTGCCCCCGTAGATCTGGTACAATACAGCGATAATGATCGGATAACAGTGGCACTACCCTGTCCCAGTATCTTGTACTTCCACAAAAGCCATGTAGAAGTACTAAAGGATCTCCCTGGCCTTGATCTTTATAACAAAATGTATTCCCATCGTATATTATCTTTTCCATAGTTAGTCCTTCTTTCTTATCTTTTCCTAAATACTATTAATCCAAGGAAACTATTTTGAATCATTTCATTAAGATTTCCAAATACCGAACCCTTTAGCAATGGATAATGATATTTGCTCAGCCATACACATTACTTGATACAAAGATGTTACTTGCAAGGTCCAATATGGCCTGGGGCCATTCGCATTCACAACGGCCGCTACACTGTAGTGTCCAACTGCTGGAAGAAAGGTTCCTACAGATTGAGCTGGTCGTATTGGTTCATTCGAGACAAGAAATAGCCCTACTGTAGCCGATTGTCCTAGACAAGCGTCTACCGCAACCACGATATGATGAGTAGGTATTTCTGCTAAACGAGCCTCTAAATTGTGTGCATCACAGGGTGAAGAAAGACTTCCGACAACATGAGGAATCCCGTATTCAAGCAGGTGGCTACCTACAAGCGGACCCAACGCATCACCTGTGGACCTGTCTGTTCCAATACATAGGAATGTAATGGTATCTATTGAATGCTGTTCTCGAATATCACGAAAAAATTCTACCAGTCCAGCCTCATCCGTTCTTTTATGGTGTCCACTCGTACCATTTAAAGTCTGCAACTCCCTAACTCTCATCGAAATGTCCTCCCTTCACAATAGTTATTCTAGTAATCTTATTTATTTAAATAGATTGTACTCTACATTAGCATTCTTGAAAAATAAACAACCTAAAACACCTAATATAAATGAAGAGGAGTCAATTCATGGTGATGAGCAGGGAGTCATGTTACAATACAAGAAGTACGTTTGAAAACAAGAAAGGATGGTTCCATCATGCCCGATTTAGCGAATAAAACGCCAGAGAACATCGAATACATGATAGAAGAGATTAAAACAAAGTTAAGAATGGCCAGTGGAGCTGCTATGCAGGCTTCTGCCTTCTCATTAGATCAATACGAGGATATTCAGGATGTATTCGAACTAGTCATGAAGAAAAATAACTTTAGTATTTCAGAAGTTGAATCTCTAGTATCAGAACTAGGGCGCTTACGCCGTCAATCGTAATAACAACGAATAAGGACAGTCCCAGCTATTAAGCATAGTGGGACTGTCTCTTTTCATTTTGTTTCATTATTACCAATGTAGTTTAAATAGCAAGTAAGAAAGACACAACATCATCACATTCTCACAACGAAGGAGGTCATTCTATGTGGAGTATCCTAATTAGTATAGTAATGGCTATTATTATTGGTTTTATCGGTGATGCACTGGTTGGTAATCATATGCCAGGAGGTATACTGGGGTCTATGATCGCAGGTTTCGTAGGGGCATGGATCGGAGTTTGGTTATTCGGCAGTTGGGGTCCACAATTGGGTGGATTTGCAGTAGTACCCGCCATTTTAGGAACAGCTATTTTTGTTTTCCTATTAGGGTTACTCAGCCAACTATTCAGACGTACTGCCTGAACTTGAGATATACTTAATCTTATTTATATGAATCAATTTCATAATCGCCTATGTAGCTTAATTATGAAATTGATTCATATATTACAAATTTTATAGAGGAGTGATTGAAGATGAATCAAGAAGAAAACAACCATCCAATTCAAAGTAGTAGCACATTTTTAAAAGGAGCATTAATTGGTGGATTAATCGGTGCTGCAGCTGCCCTATTATTCGCACCCAAGCCAGGTAATGAACTACGGGGAGATCTCAGTGATAAGCTCTCTCTTGTGACCGATAAGACAAAGGAAGTTGCATCAATTGTAGGTGATAAAGCAAGTGAGTTAGCTAAAACCGTCTCTACGAAATCTTCAGACGTAGCAAAAAGTGTTGTTGAAGGTACAAATAATATCGTAGAATCCGTCAAAAGTTCAAGCACGGATGTATCAGAAGAATTAGCTGACGTTTCTAAAAAAGTCAAAGATACTTCTACAGAAGCAGCCCAAGATGTCCATAAAGAACTGAGCGCGACTAAATACTAAGCCGTTCATTCACACAAATAGCCGGCTAATTAGCCGGCTATTTGTGCATCTATAGTAAATAAACCACTGATAAATCTTTCTCCTATTTCAAAGAAGGTGAGGATGCCTATTGACTAGAATCAAAGCTAACGATGTAGATGAACATCCTTTCGAACTCAGACATGAAGTTAAACATCTTAATAATCGGCTCGATCAAATTGCTGATATGCTTGATAAAGTAGAAATTAAAGATATTATCGAGAACTATACCCATCCCAAGAAAAGAATCATAACCAACTTCACTGCAGGTCTATCTCGAGGTCTGGGCTTATCCGTTGGTACTTTTGTTGTTCTAGGTATTCTTGGTTATATCTTAAGCATATTCGTTGATATGCCCTTAATAGGTAAATACCTTGGAGACTTACAGAAATACATTGATGCTTATAAATGAACTAGATCGAATGCAAATAAATTACTGTATATGATATGGAAAGGAACTTGTGGAAGTGGGAGTTATGTTCGCTACTAAGGCGAACGTAACTCCCACTTCATATCTCTTTCCCATTCCTGTACTGTGACTGTCTTCGTGTGTATTCTAACTACACATGCTTCTCCTTAGAACTTACCCTCAGTAGATCACCCGTCCATCCCTTCTTATGCAGCAAGAAATATATGACTGTCGTTGTGAATCCAATCATTAGAATCATCCCTACAAATCCCCAGGTTAAGTTCGCAAGTGGTATGATATCAAAGTTCATTCCCCAGATCGCACCAATCACCGTTGCTGGTGTAAATACAGCTGTCAATATGGTTAATGTCTTCATAATCTCGTTCCCTCGAAAAGCAGAAACCGCATCATCAATGGAGATTAATGTGTCAATCTCCTTGTTATAGTGAACAAATAACCGTTCCATTCTATCTACGCGATGGAATAATTGAGTATAGAATCGATTGGATATAAACTCCTCATGATACGCTTCCTTCGAGGCAACTACTAATTCCTGAAAGGAGATGAATAAGTTGTTCCACAATAGTAATTCAAACCGCGAAGTTAAGATCTCATCCATTAGATAACGATGGTTATTTCTTTCCATTTGAAGTTCTAATTCACGCAGATTACATTCGAATCTATCTGATGCGGTAGTATATCAATCCACTCTGACGCATATGGATGATTCAAACGAAGTTCCTCAACTTCGGGTGATAACCAATCATCTACCACCAAATCATGCCATTGCCAATGCCCTGACAAAGATAACAGGTTATACTGTCTGTTCCTCGGTTTATTATTCAAGTGGATTCCCCTTTCATCCCATATGATGATAAGCTGCTGTATCTTATACCTTCCTATATTTCAAAAAGGACGCGATAACATTCCCAAACGAGGAATACTATCGCGCCCTTGCGATGATGGGATTAATCATAATAATTAGAAATAATTTCTTTTAGCTTCTCCGTTGCCCTTCTTTGAATCCTGGATACACTCATCTGAGATATGCCTAACTTCTGAGCAATGGAGCGTTGAGAGTCTCCTTCTTGAAAAGCAAGCAACAATACCTCTTGCTCCTGCTCCTTAAGTTGACTTAGAGCCTGTTGTAAATCCATAAGTTTCTCGACAGAATCGTAATCGTTGATATCAGAGCTTATCAATTCACCTAAAGTTGCTCCAGATTCCTCCTGTGATAGGGGGGAATCCAATGAAACATAATGATAACATTCACGTCCCGCTAAGATCTCTATCGTCTCTTCAGCGGTCAGATCCAAGTATTCAGCAATCTCTCGGACATTAGGAGATCTCTCGAATTTTACGGTCAATTCATCAATAGCATGCTGAACGATCGCTCCCTTTTCCTTAATTCTTCTGGGCACTTGAATATACCACGATTTATCACGTAAGTAATTCTTCATATGACCGATAATACTCTTCATAGCATATGGCTCAAATGGAATCCCCATACTAATGTCATATTGCTTGAACAGGCGAATTAGTGCCATCTGACCTACTTGATATAAATCTTCATATAGATCAGGGCGGTTACGAGAAATCTTACCTGAAGCTATCTTGACCATCGATTCATATTTCTTGATAAGTACAGTTGCAATTTCGTTGTCTTCTGTCTGTTGATATTCCCAGATCAGACTAACTGCCTCGCTCATAGACTCGGGGGGAGTCACATTTCCACTCATACAGCTTCCTCACTTCTCATCACACGTTTGGTAAGCACAACTTTCGTGCCATACCCCTGTTTACTTTCCACTATAACATCATCCATAAGTGCCTGCATGAGATAGAAACCAAGTCCCCCGACTTCAACATCATCAAGATCTTTATTATGTAACGTATTACACTCATCTTGAAGAGTTACATTGTCAAAGCTCTCTCCATCATCCTTGACAATAATGGATAATATATCACCGTTCATTTCAAAGGTTACCTCTACTAATCCATCCTCCTGCCCATATGCATAAAGAACAGAATTGTTACAGGCTTCTGATACTGCGACCTTCATATCTTCAATTTCCTCATAGGAAAATCCCATCTTCGTGGAAATCCCATACAAATTCAATCTTACGATATCAACAAAATCAGCACTTGCGGGTAATGTTAACACCACTTTCTGAACTTCATTAGTCATTTGTCAGTCGATCCTTTCCTACTTCCGAATTCTCTATAGATTCAAAGAACTTGGAAATACCCGTCATATCAAATAACTTCTGTATTTGCGGAGGGACATCTTGGACAAGGAACTGTGTACTCATACTATGTCTTGCCTTTAGAATAGATAATAAAATCCCTATGCCTGTACTATCAATATACTTCAAATCCCGCAAATTAATAGTTAGATCTAGATTCGCATCTTCAACCAAGGGCTCCATAACGAGTCGAAATTCTTGAGCAACAGATAAATCTAGTTCTCCCGTCAGGAAAACTGTACAAGATCCGTTGTTTATTTCTGTTTTTGCAACAAATTTTTCGTTATTATTCATAGACACACTCCTAACAATAAATTTTGATTATTAGTATTCATAACCCCAATGATGGATGAATGAAACAAATCATCTCAACCTTCCATCACATGAGATCTCTTCTAGTTACAGGCAGACCTAGATTATCTCTCATGCACAATTCACGTTCCTCGTCATTTAAGCACCTAACAACAATACTGAATGTAAAGGTAGCACCTTCTTCATCCATCGATTCAGCGCGAATGTGACCACCCATCATTTCAACCATCGATTTGCATATAGCAAGACCTAATCCAGTACCTCCAAACTTGCGATTCATGGACGAATCGAGTTGAGAAAAAGGAAGAAACAGTTGGTCTAGCTTGTCATCAGAGAACCCAATTCCCGTATCCTTCACTGTAAACTCAAGTATGAGATACTCTTGGTCACGCCGCTGCTGTGACACTACCAGATATACTCCACCCTGACTTGTGAATTTTATAGCATTGGAGATCAGATTTATCAGCACTTGACGTAGACGATTCATATCCCCATATACTACTTGAGGGATATCTTCATCTATAAAAAAGGTCAATTCCAGACTCTTCTTGTTTGCTTCCATCGCAAAAAGACTAAATACTTCTTGAACACATGCGTGAACTTCGAAGGGATGTTCTTCGAGCTCCATTTTTCCAGATTCCATCTTAGAGAAATCTAATATGTCATTGATTACAGCAACAAGTGTGTCTGCACTCTTGCGAATGACATCAGAATATTCCTTCTGATCTTCTTGTAGCTCCGTTTCCATCAACAGATCTATCATTCCAATAACACCATTCATAGGTGTCCGAATTTCATGACTCATCATCGCTAAGAACTCCGTCTTGGCATTGGTAGCAAGTTCTGCAGCTTCCTTTGCTAAAATAAGTTCCTGATTCATCTTCTCTAATTCTCTTGTCTTTTGTTGAAGTAACATGGATTGCACCTTATGTTTCTTACTGGTCAAATACATTTCCACAAAACCTTCTATTTTGGACTTCAGAATCTGCGGGATAAATGGTTTCACCATATAATCGATAGCCCCCGCGGAGTAACCCGCGAAGAGCTGTTCGGCTTCTTTGCTGTTCGCTGATATAAATATGATTGGAATGTCCTTCGTCTTGTTTCTTGCCTTGATTAATTTGGCGGTCTCAATTCCATCTAATCCAGGCATATTCACGTCCATAATGATCACGGCAAACTCATTCTTCAAAAGGCATCTTAATGCCTCTTCCCCTGATATGGCTTTATTCAGATGATATTGTTCACTTTCTAGTACAGCCTCGAGCGCGAGCAAATTTTCGGGTCGGTCATCCACCAAAAGAATATGAATTGGTTCTAGAACCCCCACGGTATTCACCTCCATTCTCATTTTATTTTTCGGTATATTTTTTCCACTTTGTCCACTGGCTCATATGAATGTCCATGGCTAGTATGTTGTATCGATTCCTTCGAACCCAGAACTAGAATTCCAAATCGGCTCAAACTCTCATGAAACAACCCATGAACTTGATCTCTTAACGTACCATTAAAATAAATCATTACATTTCGGCATAAAATAACGTTGAATTCATTGAATGAGCGATCCGTAGCTAAATTGTGTTCAGCAAAAATCATATTTTTTTGTAAAAAAGGTTTGAAAACAACCGAATTGTACTTCGCCGTATAATATTCTGAGAAAGAACGAGTTCCTCCTGCTTCAATATAATTCTTGGTGTACAACTTCATTTTCTCAATTCCAAATATCCCTTCTTGAGCTTGCTTTAGAGATTGGCTATTCATATCAGTCGCATATATACGAGTCTTATCAAAAAGACCTTCTTCATAAAGGAGAATAGCCATCGAATATACCTCTTCTCCAGTCGAGCATCCAGCATGCCAAATCCGAATGTATGGATACGTACGCAATATTGGAACTACATTGGCTCGAAATGACTTGAATAACTCCGGATCCCGAAACATCTCAGTAACCGGTATAGATAAACTATGAACCAATTGATTGAATGTTAGACGGTCGTGGAGCACCTTTTCCTGCAGAGATGAAATATTATTCAAGTTATGGGTATTAATGAAATTCCATATTCTCCTTTTTATTGAAGGTGTGGCATAATTTCTAAAATCATAACCATATAATTGATAGACCCCCTCTAACAATAATTCTAGCTCAATGTCCTCTCTTTCAGAGTCTAATGAATTCACATTGTTATTTATATATCCCAGCCCTTTCCACGAAATCATTCCATTACCTGCTTCCTATGAATTAGCTACTTCAAGATATTTTACGAATACAACCATACGCGCATTAATGATAGGAGTTGTTCTGTTTGTATCGGTTTCTTAACGTAGTCAGAAGCTCCCGCTTCAATACATTTTGAACGGTCTTCTTTCATTGCCTTGGCAGTTAAAGCGATAATAGGTAGATTTCCAAATTCCGGTATTCTCCTAATCTGACGCATCGCCTCATAACCATCCATTTCTGGCATCATCATATCCATTAAGATCAGGTCAAAGTCGGATTGTTTATCGAGAATTTCTAAAGCATCTTTTCCGTTTTCGGCAAATACGACTTCCATTTGATAACTTTCTAGCACACTAGATAAAGCGTATACATTACGGATATCGTCATCAACGAGTAATATTTTTTTATTCTCAAAAAGTGCTTCTTTGTTGTGGAGTTTTTGTAATATTTCACGTTTATCTTCTGGCAAGTTAGCTTCAATCCGATGCAAGAATAACGTTGTCTCATCCAGCAATCTTTCCGGTGACCTTACGTCTTTAATAATAATGGACTCCGCATATTTGCGTAGAGTCAGCTCTTCTTGGGAATCCAACTGTTTCCCCGTATAAATAATGATAGGTAGATCAACCAATTGATGGTCATCTTGGATCTGATCAAGCAGTTCGAACCCTGTCATATCTGTAAGCATTAAATCCAATACCATACAATCATATTTCTGTTTCCCTAGTTCTCTCAGTGCTTCACTACCTGATGAGGCTACCGTAATCGATACATCATCGTGATTAATGAATTCAACAATCGCATTTCTCTGCGTTTCATCATCCTCAACGATCAATAATCGCTTCACAGTATTCGCCGTATACGATTCAATATAAGAGAAAGCTTTCTCTAACGAATCTTTAGAAGTCGGCTTCTGTAAATATGCAATAGCTCCCATCCTCAATCCCTGCTTCACATCATCAACGATAGACACAATATGAACGGGAATATGTCGAGTTAGGGATGAATTCTTTAACTCACCTAATATAGACCAGCCATCCATGACCGGAAGTTGAATATCTAGAATAATTGCATGAGGAAGAAATTGTAGTGCCATCTTTAAACCCGTATCACCCTGTGATGCAAATAGCACTTTGAATCCACGTGTACGTGCCATTTCTACCAATATATTTGCAAATTTCAAATCATCTTCAATAATAAGCAATACTTTGTCCTGATCTACAATAGAATCACGATCATCCTGTATTTGTCCGTTTAACATTTCCTTTGATTTCATATTTATATGGTTGATAAAATCAGTATCTATACGATGAATTGTATTTATGCTAGATGGTTCTGATTTCGAGGCCGCAGCCTCCCTTTCACCTATTATTGCTTCATTGGATACATCTACTGGTAGATATAACGTGAAGCAGCTTCCTTCCCCTTCCTTTGATTCAAGATCAATATAACCTCCAAGAAGAGCCGCAAGCTCTCGACTTATGGATAGTCCTAATCCAGTACCGCCATATTTACGGCTAGTTGTGCCATCCCCTTGCTGAAAGGCTTCAAATATCAAATCCATTTTATCGTGTGGAATGCCAATTCCAGTATCTTTAACAGAAAGAGCAATATATCCTACACCCTTCTTAAGCTTACTTGGAATATCCTGGGATTGCACTCTATTTATACTAAAATCAACATTACCGGTACTTGTAAATTTAAAAGCATTCGTAAACAAATTACGTAGAATCTGCTTCAATCGATGTGCATCTGTCACAATTTCATCGGGTAGATCATCTCCATAATCAACATGAAGAGTCACTTGAGTCCTACCTATTAATGGCATAAAATTCTGTTGAACAAACTTATCTATATCTTTAATTCTTACTACCTCAGCATTTATTTCCATCTTTCCTGCATCAATCTTAGATAAATCTAGAACCTCATCAATCATTTTGAGCAAATCAGCACCCGACATATAAATAGTCTGTGCATATTCTACTTGCTTCGACGTCAGATTGCCCCCTTTGTTCTCCGTTAATAATTGTGAAAGAATAAGCAAACTATTAAGCGGTGTACGTAACTCATGTGACATATTGGCTAAAAATTCTGATTTGTATTTACTAGTGATCGCAAGTTGAACTGCCTGCTGCTCCAATTGCTTACTTGTCTTTTCAATTTGGAAATTCTTTTCTTCTAATTGTTGCATCTGATCTTCCAAAGTACGAGTCTTGGCAATCAATTCCGTATTGTATTGTTCAAGCTCCTCTTGTTGACTCTGGAGTAATCCTTCAGAACTCTTAAGTGCTGCTGTTTGCTCTTCTAAATGTCCATTAGAACGTCGTAACTCTTCTTGTTGTGTCAGCAACTCCTCTGATTGGCACTGTAATTCTTCTGTCAGAGCTTGTGAATCACGCAACAGTTCCTCTATACTAATCCGACGGCGAACATTATTAAGCACAATACCTAGACTATTAGTGAGCTGTAACAATAATTGTCGTTCTAGTGGTGTAAACTTACCTAACGAGGCGAGTTCTACTACACCTATTAGTTCTTCTTCGAACAGGATCGGATAAATCATCAGACTTAAAGGTAAGGACTCCCCAAGTGCAGATTGAACCGATAGATACTGATTAGGAACACCTTCAATACATATGGGATTTTTATCCATGGCGCTCTGACCCAATAGCCCTTCCCCGGTATCAAAATAGTCTTTGGTCGATAAATCCCCTGATCCAGCATATGTTCCATATTTAAACAAACGATTCGGTTGCTTGTCCTCCCCTTGAATATAAACCGCGCCATAATGAGCTCCTAACACTGGTGTGAATTCACTGATAAAAGTCTGTGATATTTGTTCTAATGAGTTAACCCCACGAAGTAACTGTGTCACCTTGTTCGTATGAGAATTCAGCCAATTCTGATCTTTTTGTGCTTCTATATAACTCATTTCCAACTCTTGCTTTTCCTCTAGATCCTCCGCCATTTCCTTGAATACGCGAGCCACTTCACCAATCTCATCCTTAGAAGTGACTTTTAGCCGACGAATCGTCTTCATATGACCTTTACCAAAGCTACTGATCATCATATTAATAATATGAAGTCCTTTAGAAAGGCTCGGGATAACCCACATGATTATTCCTAAACCCAACATTAAGCCGATAACCATAATAATTGCTGTGATTCGAATGGAACGCTGATATCCAGCATTAACACTTGTCATATCCTCATCAATCATACGATCCTGATAAGAAGCTAACTCATCTAAACTATCTAATGCTTCGATCTGAATAGGAACACCCGTTGAAATTTGGTATGTTTGTGCTTCCTTGTCCAATCCCATAGCTAATAGTTCTAACTGACTTTGTTTGAAAATAACAAATTGCTCCCATGCCACCTGAACACGCTCTAGCATTTGTTCTTCATCTTTATTGTTCGTACTATTTAGAATGTCATCTAAGTAATTCTCTGCATTAGTCATCGTTGTAACTAATTTTTCTTGACCATCTACATAGTGAGGCGAGTCTTTATCATTAAGAAGTAGACTAACTAAGATTCTCGATGCCGTATTTACTTCTCCACGCATCCCACTCGAATCTCGTACCTTCACATATCTTTCCTCATAGACTTGATCTAATTGCCTATTCATATAATTCAATCGATCATATCCAACCATGGACATGATTAGTAAGAGCATCATCATTGAACCGAATCCGAGCAATAATTTTGTTTTTAATTTCATTCCGGACTCCCTCCTTCCTTAAGTGAGATCCACACCAGGCATTTATCATCATCTCGTACTTGCTGTAGTTCGATATTAAAAAATGCCTGTTGCATCATCCCTTCATCCCATTCATGATTACCTTCAAAATAGCTGATTAAATAAGCCATTTGGGCGTCATAATCACCTGCGACAATTTCCATCAGGCCGTCTGTATATAAGGCAATATGACTATCACCATCATAATTAAAGCTCTTCTGTTGAACTTCGATAGTATCGAATAGCCCTACTGGGTAGCACACTTGATGTAGCATCACTGCACTTTCATTGCCCTGAAAAAAAAGTGCAGGTGGATGGCCAGCATTAACATAGTCAACCCTCTTTTTCCGTGTATCTACGACTAAATATATCGCTGTGAAGTAATACTGTATAAGTTCATTCTCAATATATAACTGATATAATCTCCTATTCAGTTCTTGAATGACCTTCTCTGGCTCCACATAAGTAGTAATCGTATCTTTTAATACCGAGGCAATGAACATACAGACTAAGGAAGATGAAATTCCATGTCCCATCATATCAAGCACAATGATCCCATAGCGTCCATCCCTTAGCTGATACCATGCGTACAGATCACCAGCTAATACTGCTGAGGGTTTATAAAGCGCATGCACTTCAAATAAATCATCTTCAATGGGAGAAGTAAGGACTGCATTCTGAACCAAAGCAGCTATTCTGAGTTCCTCCTGAATTCTCTGATCTCGTTCCTTATGCCAATCGTTCTCCTTCTTTAATCGCAATGCAAGCCGAATTCTGGCCATGAGTTCAACTTTATTAATCGGTTTCGTAACATAATCCACTGCTCCACTATCCAATGCTTCAGCAAGTTTCTTAGAATCCCCTACGGCAGTGACCATGATAATCGGGATATCCCTAAGATGTGAATAATGCTGGATTACACGACATGCTTCAATACCATCCATTTCAGGCATCATCATGTCTAAGAGAATGAGATCAATATTAGACTTATTAGGTACGACTTGATTAGGATGATTATCAATTCCAAGAATCTCAAACATGCATTTTGCAGAAGTCGAAGAGCAGATATCGAGATAATTCTCTTTCTTTAATATCTCTCGTATAATGATGACATTTGTAGGATTATCATCAACAATTAATATAGTCATAGTTTGCTCCTTTAATTCATAATCCATAATTTGAGGTTTCATCCATTCATCATACATAACACATAGATATAACTATATACTAAAAACACGTCAAAACCGCGGGAAAGATCATTCTTACTAAAAATTATATGCATTATATCTATATGCTTCAAAAAAAACATAGGTAAGGAATGAGGCAAGCCCCTCTCCTTACCTATGTTTAAAGTACATATACATCACTGGTTAACCTTCACTATATTTATTAATAAATTCTCATTATTCAAATCTGCATTAGCGACGAAATTTCTGCCATATTCCAGCAGCGACATCAACATATTTCACCCAATTTGGATCTTTAGAATCCTTTGCCTTATTTAATGCTGCATAAGATTGCACTGTCCGTTGTTCAGCTTTGCTTAGTGGCACATTAGAAAGGTTGGATGAAGCGTTGGTTTTGGGCTTTTTCATTTTCTCCATTACTGTGCTAGATAGTTGCTTAGCCGCGAACGTCACTTCACTTAACACCTCACCAAGATTATGTACAGATTCCATCACGGGATCCATTTGCTTCATCTTTGTCTGTAGGTCTACAGTAATTCCATTCGCTTGTCTGACGGTTTGTTTCACTTCATAACCTAATTCTTCAATCGTCTTCTGAACTTCCTGTAAAGTCTGCGTTGTCTTCTCTAATGATTTCGTTGCTGCCTTTAGCGTTTTTATTAAAAAAACAACAAGTATAGCAAAAGCAACCGCTATAACAACTACACTAATTTCGATCATGGGGAAATCTCTCCTGTCTAAAATATATATTGTTCGATACTGTTATTTACCCGTTTCCCAAATGGGCGAAACAAGAATAACTAATTTTTTAGCGCCGACCCACAACTTCACAATTGGGGTTGATTCATTTTTGAATGCCAAGGTTAATTAACGAATACATTCTCCTAATCCTTATGAAGGAATCTGAGGAAATATCCTAAATATACAGAAAGAAAGGTGAGTATCATGCTTAAATGGTCTGTAATATTATTAATTATTGCGTTGATTGCAGGAATCTTCGGATTCTTCAATATAGTTGCCGCTGCTGCTTCTATTGCGAAAATACTCTTCTTTATCTTTATCGTATTGTTTATAATTTCTCTCTTTACAGGACGTTCTAGAAATATATAACGCATGTATAATATAGACAATTCACAGAACCCCCACCATTGCTGAATTAGTAATGGCGGGGTTCTCTTGCTTGTAGTTCATATTTAGTTGTTGATCAAAATTATAAATCATAAGCTATCAATTGTCATATAAATAGAAAAAGATATTAAGTACAAGTCCACTTGTAGTGATAATTAAAAAAGATTAGAATAAAGGTACACGCCCAAAGGGAGGTTTTCATATGAGCGAAAATAATGAAATTAAAAAAGTCAGTCTGGCTGATGCCATTCGGAAAAAGTTAGATCAAAAGAAACAGCACTCTTCCTCAAGCCAAACGAATACCTTTCAAGCTGGTTCTGCCAAACCATTAAAAAGTCAGAATAATAAAAAACCGAATAACCAACGTCGCCGTACAGGTGTATAAGACCCTTATGCTAAAAGGACGCAAAAAAAAGCTTATAATCCCAATCTTGGGACTAGAAGCTTTTTTTGTTTATTCATCTATAAATTATTCTTCTACTGGATACATCTGTTTCCGCAGCGCTATAATTTCTTCGTTATCCAAATATTCATCATAGCTCATCGAACGATCAATAATACCGGTTGGTGTTATTTCGATAATCCGATTTGCAATCGTTTGGATGAACTGATGGTCAT